>JBFKAF010000340.1:0-4467 GCA_041621735.1 Pseudomonas sp. | reverse complement strand
GGAGTAAGTCATGCGCGAACTGATCCGTTTGATCTCGAGTGCCGGTACTGGTCATTTCTACACTACCGACAAGAACAAGCGCACCACTCCGGACAAAATCGAAATTAAAAAATTCGATCCGGTTGTGCGTAAGCACGTGATCTACAAGGAAGGCAAGATCAAGTAATTGATCTGGCTCCTTGCCGAAAAAGCCCGCCTCGATGGCGGGCTTTTTCTTGCCTGGGATTTGTTGAGTGAGCCTCCCGAGGCGGTCAGAGCGTGTCGCTAATGAACCGCACCACGACTTCGGCGAGTTTCTCGCCCTGGTCTTCCTGGAGGAAGTGGCCGCCATTGACGATAGTCGTGTGGGCCTGGCCGCGGCTGCCCGGAATCAGTTTCTGCATCAGTTTGTCGCCGCCGGCGGTGATCGGGTCGGAGTCGCTGAAGGCAGTGAGGAACGGCTTCTGCCATTGTCCGAGCACGCTCCAGGCCGCGCGGTTTTTTGCCGCAGCCGGATCGTCCGGGGTGATGGGCACCAGCAGCGGGAACTGGCGGGCGCCTTCCTTGTATTTTTCCTCAGGGAAGGGTGCGTTGTAGGCAGCTATGACTGCCTGGGGCAGCGGCGTGGTGGTTGCGCCCTTGATAATGCTGCCGGCGGGAAACTCGGGCACCTCCTGGGAGAATTTCTGCCAGCTCTTGAAGGCCGCACCAGGATCGTGGTCGCCCGTCGGTAACATGGTATTGGCGGCGACTACCCGGGCAAAGCGCGCGGGGTTTTCCGCCACCAGGCGCAGGCCGATCAAGCCGCCCCAGTCCTGGCAGACCAGGGTGATGTCGTTGAGGTTGAGTTGCTCGAGCAGCGACTGCATCCAGTCGACGTGGCGTTGGTAGCTGTAGTCGTCACGCCGGCTGGGTTTGTCCGAGCGGCCGAAGCCGACCAGGTCGGGGGCAATCACCCGGTGTCCGGCGGCTACCAGGAGCGGCACCATCTTGCGGTAGAGGTAGCTCCAGGACGGTTCGCCGTGCATCAGCAGCACGGGGGCTGCCTCGGCCGGGCCCTCGTCCAGGTAGTGCACCCGCAACTGGCCGCCCTCGGTGTCATCCACCATCAGGTAGTGCGGAGCAAAATCGTAACCTGGAAGGTTGGCAAAGCAAGCATCTGGCGTGCGCAAAAACTCCATGGGTCTCTCCTTGCAGATGTCGGAGCCACCATTCTGGTCTACCCCTGAGTCGCTGGGCAGTTAGTTAAGCACGACGAATACAGCGCCATCACCGGCACGCCTGCGGGCACCTCTCGTCTGGGCGCTGTTCGCATCGGCATAAAAAAGCCCGCTCAGCGCGGGCCAAAGGGTGACGCATGAAATCGCGGGTAATCAGCGGGCGGCTTGCTCGAAGATCACGTAGACCTTGCGGCAGGCTTCCAGCACCTCCCAGGTGCCTTCGAACCCGGCCGGGATGACGAAGCGGTCGCCGGCGCGCACGGTCTTGGCGTTACCGTCCTGATCGCGCAGCACGGAGACGCCCTGGAGGATCTCGCAGTACTCGTGTTCGCTGTAACTCACCGTCCACTGGCCGACCGCGCCCTCCCAGATACCTGCGTTGAACTGGCCGCAGGGGCTGCCGTAATGATTGCGCACACTCTGTTCGGGGTCGCCCTTGAGCACTTTCTCCGCTGCCGGGCGGTAGTGCTCGGCGGTGGGGCTGGTCTGGGCGAAGTCGACGATCTGTTGGATATTCATCTGAGGCTCCGTGCGGGGTCGGTTAGCGGGCGGTGCGGATCGAGTCGGCGAGTTTCTCCACCAGACTGTCGATCTGCGCTTTTTCCACGATCAGCGGTGGTGATAGGGCAATGGTGTCGCCAGTCACCCGCACCATCAAGTCGTTATAGAAGCACTGTTCGAACACCTGATAGCCGCGTTTGCCGGCGCCTTGGTTATTTGGCGCCAGCTGCACGGCGCCGACCAGGCCGATGGCGCGGATGTCGAGCACGTTGGTCAGGTCGCGCAGGCTGGCGAGGGCGTCCTGCCAGTAGCCTTCCAGCTCGATGCTCCTGTCGAACAGCCGCTCCCGCTGGTAGATGTCCAGGGTGGCCAGGGCGGCGGCGCAGGCCACCGGGTGACCGGAATAGGTATAGCCGTGGAACAGCTCGATGCCTTCCGGGCCCTGCATCATGGCGTGGTAAATCTGTTCGTCGACGAACACCGCGCCCATCGGAATGGCGCCGTTGGTCAAGCCCTTGGCCGTGGTGATGAGGTCTGGGGTGACGCCCCAGCGTTGTGCAGCGAAGGCCTTGCCGACGCGACCGAAACCGGTGATCACTTCGTCGAAGATCAGCAGGATGCCGTGCTTGCGGGTGATCTCGCGCAGGCGTTGCAGGTAGCCCACCGGCGGCAGCACCACCCCGGCCGAGCCGGACATCGGCTCGACTATCACCGCGGCGATGTTCTCGGCGCCGTGCAGGGCGACCAGGCGCTCCAGCTCGTCGGCTTTCTCGATGCCGAATTCCGGCAGGCCCTTGCTGAAGGCGTTGCGCTGGATGTCCAGGGTGTGCGGCAGGTGGTCGACGCCGGGCAGCAGCGGGAAGGCCTTGCGGTTGTTGAGCATGCCGCCGACCGAGATGCCGCCGAAGCCGACGCCGTGGTAGCCCAGCTCGCGGCCGATCAGGCGGGTGCGCGTGCCTTGGCCGATGGCGCGCTGGTAAGCCAGGGCGATTTTCAGTGCGGTGTCGACCGACTCCGAACCGGAGTTGGTGAAGAACAGCTTGTTCAGCCCGGCGGGGGCGATCTCGGCCAGCCGAGTGGCCAACTCGAAGGGCAGTGGGTGGCCCATCTGGAAGGTCGGGGCGAAGTCCAGCTTGGCCATCTGCTGGCTCACCGCTTCGGTGATTTCCCGACGGCCGTGACCGGCGTTGCAGCACCAAAGCCCGGCGGTGCCGTCCAATACCTTACGGCCGTCGTCGGCGGTGAAATACATGCCTGCGGCGCTCTCCAGCAGACGCGGCTTGGCCTTGAACTGGCGGTTGGCGGTGAAGGGCATCCAGAAGTCGTCGAGGGTGTTTGTTTTTCTGTTCGGTTGTGCGCTGCTTTCGAGTGTCATTCTGGCTGTCCGGGCACGTGAAAAGGGGGATTGCAGGAATTTCGCGCAGTCTATGTTTAATAAATCGAACATTTCAAGGGGGTTTTATCGGCCTTTGTCAAAAATATTGAAAATGTAGCGCCCTCTGGTTTAGTGTTGCCCGCAGAGCGGGGTTCACATGGGCCTTGCAGAATTATTGACAGTGTGCGCGCCGAGTTCGCGGCACTTTTTCACTGATAGAGGATGCTCGAATGACTAGCCTGACTCGTGCCGACTGGGAACAACGCGCCAAGACCCTGAAAATCGAAGGCCGCGCCTTTATCCATGGCGAATACTGCGCGGCGGTGTCCGGCGCGACCTTCGAGTGCACCAGCCCGGTCGATGGCCGTCTGCTGGGGCAGGTCGCCAGCTGCGATCTGGCCGATGCCGAGCTGGCGGTTAAAGACGCGCGCGCGACCTTCGAGTCCGGTGAGTGGTCGCGCCAGGCGCCGGCCGAGCGCAAGCGCATCATGATCCGTTTCGCCGACCTGCTGGATGCCCACGCCGAAGAGCTGGCCCTGCTGGAAACCCTGGACATGGGCAAGCCGATCGGCGACGCCCTGAGTATCGACGTGCCGGGCGCATCGCGAGCCATCCGCTGGAGCGGTGAGGCGGTCGACAAGATCTACGACGAAGTGGCCGCCACCCCGCACGATGAGCTGGGACTGGTGACCCGCGAGCCGGTCGGCGTGGTCGCCGCCATCGTGCCGTGGAACTTCCCGATGATCATGACCTGCTGGAAGCTCGGCCCGGCCCTGGCCAGCGGCAACTCGGTGATCGTCAAGCCTTCGGAAAAATCCCCGCTGAGCGCGCTGCGCATGGCTCAACTGGCCATCGAGGCCGGCATTCCGGCGGGGGTGCTGAACGTGCTGCCCGGCTACGGCCACACCGTCGGCAAGGCTCTGGCCCTGCATATGGACGTCGATACCCTGGTGTTCACCGGCTCGACCAAGATCGCCAAGCAGCTGATGATCTACGCCGGCGAGTCGAACATGAAGCGGGTCTGGCTGGAGGCCGGCGGCAAGAGCGCCAACATCGTCTGCGCCGATGCGCCCGACCTCAAGGCCGCCGCCGAGGCCGCCGCCGCGGCGATCTGCTTCAACCAGGGCGAGATGTGCACCGCCGGCTCGCGTCTGCTGGTCGAGCGCTCGATCAAGGATCAGTTCATGCCGATGCTGCTGGAAGCCATGCAGGGCTGGAAGACCGGGCATGCGCTGGACCCGCAGACCAAGGTCGGCGCGCTGGTCGACGCCGGTCACCTCAACGCGGTGCTGGCCTATATCGAAGCCGGCCACGCCGACCAGGCCACCCTGCTGTGTGGCGGCAAGCGCACCCTGGAAGAGACCGGCGGCCAGTACGTCGAACCGACCATTT
>JBFKAF010000339.1:0-4468 GCA_041621735.1 Pseudomonas sp. | reverse complement strand
GAGACCAGCTCGCTGCACCTGGAGCTGATCGGCGACATGAAACGCCTCAACTCGCTGGTTTGCAGCAGTGCCTATGTGGTCCTCGAGAGTCGTGAAACCGGTGCGCTGAAAGTGGAGGAGGTGGGTGGCGAGTAAAATCGCGCACCTCGCTTGCCGAAGCCACGACTCACCACCCGCACTCACTCAGGCAAACGCCATCACCTCATGCACTGGCCTGCGCGGCTTCTGGGGCCAATTACCGGCTGCTGGGTAACCCGCGGTGACCAGCATCACCGGCACCTCGTTAGCGGCCAAAGCAAACGCCTGCGCCACGCCGTCTGCATCGAAGCCGCTCATCGCCCCTGTCGACAGGCCCATGCCCTGAGCGGCGAGCATCAGCGTCATGGCGGCCAGAGAGGCGGAGCGCAGCGCCTCGTCGCGCTGCAACTGTGGATTGCCCTGATGCGAGCCAGTGGCCGCGGCGACCCAGCCCTCGACGATCGACTGATCGAGAATGCCCGCGTCGAGCGCCGGCTGCAGTGCATCGGCGAGGCCCTCATGCGCCGCCAGCGTGCCGCAGATGATGAAGGTGACCGGCGCATCCAGCACTTGCTGTTGCCCGTAGGCCACGGTGTGCAAGCGCATCTTGGCCTCAGCGGAGCGTACCGCGATAAATTTCCAGTTCTGCAGGTTGTAGGCCGATGGCGCACGAGTGGCCAGACTTACCAGTTCGCTGATGACTTGCTCAGTCAGATCCCTATCGACTGCATAACGGCCGGTTGAAACCCGCGATTCGATCAGCTGCTTAATGGGGTTGGACATGACTTTCTCCTTTACCAAGGTGGTTGAGGGGCCAGCGGGAAACACGCCGCCAACCCAGGTGAGCATCAGCGCACGACTTGCGGTGATGGTGCTGGCGCCGGAGCGCTTGAGGCCCACTGCACCGCCAGGATGCTGCCGAGTACGGTCAGCAACCCAACCAATGACAGTCCGGTGATGCTCTGGCCGAGTAACGCCCAACCCAACACCACCGCCACCAGGGGGCTGAGCAGGCCCAGCGACGACACAGCGACCGGCGCCAGGCGGGCGATGCCGCGGAACCACAGGGCATAGGCCAGCAGCGCGCCGAACAGCGAGAGGTAGGCATACCCCAGCAAGTGCGTGGTGCTCAGCGGTGGCAGGGGCGGATCGACCAGCCAGGCCACAGGCGCCAGCAGCAACCCGCCCAGCAGCAGCTGCCAGCCGGTGAGAGCCAGCAGAGGCAAGACCGGGCGCCAACGTCGAGTCAGGTAGGTGCCGAGCGCCATGCACGCGGTACCGCTCAATGCCGCAGCGATGCCGATCGGGTCCCAGGCGGCTCCCGGCGCCAGCAGCAAGGCAGCCATGCCGGCGACCCCGAATACACTCGCCCACACTGCCAAGGAAGCCGGTTGACGCCCATCCAGGCTCCACACCAGGCCCATCACCAGCAATGGCTGGATTGCCCCGACTACAGCCGCCAAGCCACCGGGCAGGCGATACGCGGCGACAAACAACAGGGCCTGGAAGAAGCCGATGTTCAGCGCCGCGAGCACTATCAAGCGCCCCCACTCCATGGGTTTAGGAAGATGGCGGCTGTACAGCACCAGCAGCAGACCCGCCGGCAAGGTACGCAGCAGGGCCGCGGTAAACGGGCGGTCGGGCGGCAGCAGTTCGGTGGTGACTATATAGGTCGAGCCCCAGATGGCCGGCGCCAGTGCAGTGAGCAGTGCATCGACCCAGGCTGGATAGGTTTTTTCAGTGCTCATGTAATTACCTTCAACTCAAGATATAATTCGAGCCTGACATGAATTAATCTTGATATCAAGACAACTGAGGTTTCCTGATGAGTGCAGATCGACAGCCGGATGCGGTAGACGCCATCCTCGGCCAATGGCGCCGCGAGCGACCGGATCTGGAGCTTGGTCCGATGGCTACCATTGGCCGGGTCAAACGCTGCTCCGCCCTGCTGGGGCGGCGGTTGGACGAGACCTTCGCCAGCTTCGGCATGAGCACCTGGGAGTTCGATGTGCTGGCCACCCTCAGGCGTTCCGGGCAGCCCTACTGCCTGGCCCCGACCGCCTTGTTCTCCAGCCTGATGATCACCTCGGGCACCATGACCCACCGGCTGAAACGCCTGGAGGCCAGCGGCTGGGTAGAGCGCGAAGTCAACCGCGAGGATGCGCGCAGCCTGCTGGTGCGCTTGACGCCCAGCGGGCTGGCACTGGTTGACCGCGCCGTGGAGGCGCATCTGGAAAACGAACGGCGCATCCTCGCACCGCTGAGCGCCGCCGAGCTGGCGGCGCTGGACGCCAACCTGGCCACCCTGCTGGCAGTGCTGGAGCCGCCGCGCGACTGAGCCCTGCACTGCGGCGCAAGGGTTCGCGCGAAAGACTCTGACTGGCGGAGTTGTCCGGGGCATCCTGACGCGCCTACGCTCAGCCCCATCCCGCAAACTGCGACTGCAACATGCGCAAACGACAAAGGCAGCCGAAGCTGCCTTTGTCGCCAGGCTCCAACCGAGAGTCAGACGTTAACCGCCAGCGCCTCCGGCGTACGGCGCCGGCGTTGCAGCCAGACGATCAGGCCGAACAGCGCGAAGCCGGGCAACCACATCAGCTCCTTGGTCCAACGTTCGGTGGGCGCACGCACGCGGAGGATCTCCTGGTCGAACACCAGCCCCGCTTCGGCGGCCGGGCTGGCGAAGCTGACGCTATCGACCAGCACCTTGCCGGCGTCCTCGTAGGTCAACAGGCCGATTTTTTGCAGACGCTCGGCACCGCTGTCGCCCTCCGGAACGGGCAACAGAATGGCAAACTCACGCGGATCGCCGACCGCATCCTCACCCTTGATGCGCAGGCGCAGCTCGCTACCGGCCTCGACCTCGCCCAGCGTCTGCTCGAGCTGTGCTGGCGGGATGTCGCGGTAGGGGTCGTGCAGCATGTCCATCCAGAAGCCCGGACGGAACAGGGTGAAGGCCACCAGCAGCAATAGCAGACTCTCGTACCAACGGCTGCGCACCAGGAAGAAGCCCTGGGTGCCGGCGGCGAAGATCAGCATGGCGCTGGTGGCCACCAGGAAGATCAGCACGCCGTGCCAGAAGTCCACGTCGATCAGCAGCAGATCGGTGTTGAAGATAAACAGGAATGGCAGCGCCGCGGTACGCAGGCTGTAGTAGAAAGCGGTGATCCCGGTCTTGATCGGGTCGCCCTTGGACACTGCGGCGGCGGCGAACGAGGCCAGCCCCACCGGCGGGGTGACGTCGGCCATGATGCCGAAGTAGAAGACGAACAGATGCACCGCGATCAGCGGCACGATCAGGCCGTTCTGCTGACCCAGGGTGACCACCACCGGCGCCAGCAAGCTGGACACCACGATGTAGTTGGCGGTGGTCGGCAGGCCCATGCCCAGCACCAGGCTGAACACCGCGGTGAGCATCAGCATCAGCAGCAGGTTGCCCATCGACAGCAGCTCGACCAGATCGGCCAGCACCAGGCCGACCCCGGTCTGCGACACCGCGCCGACGATGATCCCGGCCGCCGCGGTGGCGATGCCGATGCCGATCATGTTGCGCGCACCGGCCAGCAGGCCTTCGCGCAGGTCGATCAGGCCATCGATGAAGCTGCCGTGCTCGTGCTGGCCATCGGTGCGCAGCCAACTCAGCAGCGGGCGCTGGGTCAGCAGGATGATCACCAGCATCACGCTGCCCCAGAACGCCGACAGGCCGGGCGACAGACGCTCGATCATCAGGCACCAGACCAGCACCACCACCGGCAGCAGAAAATGCAGGCCGCTGAGCAGCACTGCGCGGGTCTGCGGCAGGGCGTCGAGCGGTGCGTCGGGGTCTTCCGGCGCCAACGGAGCGACGCTGGCGGCGATCTTCAACAGGCCCAGGTAGACCAGCGCCAGCAGCGCGCCGATGCCGTGCAGGGCGTAATCGCCGAGCGCCGGCTTGAGCCAGCCGAGGCCGTAATAGACCGCCAGCGACAGGCCGCTGATCAGCGCCGCACCGAAGGCGAAACCGGTCAGGCGGCGCAACCAGGGCTTGGGCTGGTGGCCGCCAATCGGTTGCAGGCCGAGCTTGAGCGATTCCAGATGAACGATGTAGAGCAGGGCGATGTAGGAGATCGCCGCCGGCAGGAAGGCGTGCTTGATGATGTCGACATAGGGCATGCCGATGTACTCGACCATCAGGAAGGCCGCGGCGCCCATCACCGGCGGCATGATCTGGCCGTTGACCGAGGAGGCCACTTCGACCGCGCCGGCCTTCTCGGCGGAGAAGCCGGTGCGCTTCATCATCGGGATGGTGAAGGTGCCGGTGGTGACCACGTTGGCGATCGACGAGCCGGAGATCATTCCGGTCAAGCCGGACGCCACCACCGCGGCCTTGGCCGGACCGCCGCGCAGATGACCGAGCAGGCTGAAGGCCAGCTGAATGAAGTAGTGCCCGGCGCCGGCGCGCTCGAGCAGG
>JBFKAF010000338.1:0-4476 GCA_041621735.1 Pseudomonas sp. | reverse complement strand
TGGGAAAAGGACGGCATCAAGCGTTACACCACGGAAATCGTCGTCGACATGCAGGGCACCATGCAACTGCTCGGTGGTCGCCCAGACAATGCCGGTGGCGACTCGCGCCAGCAGCGTCCAGCCCAGCAGCGTCCGCAGCAAGCGCCGCAACAGCAGGCCTCGCGTGAAGCGCGTCCGGCTCCGCAGCCAGCGGCCCAGCCTGCCCCCGATTTCGACAGCTTCGATGACGATATCCCTTTTTAGGGTTATCTAGAACCAGGCTTGTAGCGTCTCAGTGCAAAACCCCTGTAGCTCACTCGGCTACAGGGGTTTTTCTTTGCGCGTCGATTATTCCTGGGCGCGCGCCCCGCATGTCATTGCGCCGGCGTTGGGCGGGTGTGCTCAGGTTGGCGCCTGCACGGCACGCGCCGCGGCCTGCTGGCGCAGCCAGTCGATCAGTTCGGTTAGCTGCGTCGAGGGTTGTGGGCGCTCGGGGTAGACCAGGTAATAGGCGTCGCCGGTACGCACTTTCAACTCGAAGGGCGTGGCCAGGCGTCCGGCGATCAGGTCCTCGCCGATCAGCGACCAGTCGCCGATGGCCACGCCCAGGCCCTGCGAGGCGACCGACATGGCCAGGTCCAGGGTGTCGAAGTGCTGGCCCTTGCCGATGCTCGCGACCTTGCTGTCGGCGGCTTTCAGCCAGGCTTCCCAGTCGCGCTGGTCGCGGGTGGGGTGCAGCAGGGTGTGGCGCTCAAGGTCGGCGGGGTGCTTGAGGGGCAGTGGGCCCGTCAGCAATTGCTGGGAGCAGACCGGGGTCAGCAGCTCATCGAACAGGTGGTGCACCACCACTGTCTGGCCGGGCTGGGCGCCGAAGACCACGGCGGCATCGAACTCTTCACTGCGGAAATCGACCGAGTGCTGCACCGTGGTGGTCAGCTCTACCGGCACGTCCGGCCGCTCGACCTGCCAGTGCATCAGGCGTGGCAGCAACCAGCGCATCACGCAGGTGGGCGCCTTCAGTCGCAGCGCCTCGCGTCGCGCCCCGACCCGCTCGACCGCCTCGTCGATCAGGCCGAAGGCCTGCTGGATCTGCGGAAACAGTTCGCGGCCCTGGGCGGTCAGGCTCAGTCCGCGGGCCTGGCGCTGAAACAGTGGGTAGCCGAGGTGGCTTTCCAGTCCGGCGATCTGCCGGCTCACCGCGCCCTGAGTGATGTGCAGCAGTTCGGCCGCGCGGGTGAAGTTGCAGCATTGCGCGGTGATCACGAAGGTATGCAGTGCGGGTAGGGGCGGGAGGCGTTTCATCGGTGCTCAGCTATGCGGTGAGGACATGCCTAGTATGACAAATTTTGCGTTGTCAGGTCGCCTTGGCAGCGGTCAAATTAGGTCTCGTCTGCGCACTTTCTCGCGTCCGCGGTCAATTCCATGCCCTCTGGTTTTTTGGGGCGACCGGCGGGCGGCTAGCGCAGAACCCAAAGTAGCTAGAACAGGACAAAGAAGATGGCGACATGTGGCGAAGTATTGGTGAAGTTACTCGAAGGCTACGGTGTTGAGCGGGTATTCGGTATTCCCGGTGTGCATACCGTCGAGCTCTACCGTGGCCTGGCTCGTTCGCCTATCGAACATGTCACGCCGCGCCACGAGCAGGGCGCTGGGTTCATGGCCGATGGCTATGCGCGTACCAGCGGCAAGCCGGGCGTGTGCTTTATCATCACCGGTCCTGGCATGACCAATATCGCCACGGCCATGGCCCAGGCCTATGCCGACTCGATTCCGATGCTGGTGATCTCCAGCGTGCAGGCGCGCAGTCAGCTCGGTGGTGGCCGCGGCAAGCTGCACGAGCTGCCGTCGCAGAGCAATCTGGTCGCCGGCTTCTCGGCCTTCTCCCATACCCTGCTCTCGGCCGACGAGCTGCCGGCGGTGCTGGCGCGTGCCTTTGCGGTGTTCCAGGCGGCGCGCCCGCGCCCGGTGCATATCGAGATTCCGCTGGATGTGCTGGTCGAGGAGGCCGACCAGCTGCTGGCCAGTCAGCCGATCAGCCTGGCCCGGCCCGGCGCCAGCCCGGCCGCCGTCGCGCAGATGGCCGAGCGCCTGGCTACCGCCAAGCGACCGCTGATTCTCGCCGGTGGCGGCGCCATCGACGCGGCGCCGGCGCTAACCCGCCTGGCCGAGCAGTTGCAAGCCCCGGTGGCGCTGACCATCAACGCCAAGGGCCTGTTGCCTTCGGCCCATCCGCTGTTGATCGGCTCGACCCAGTCGACCCTGGCCACCCGCGAGCTGGTGGCCGAGGCCGATGTGGTCCTGGCGGTCGGCACCGAGCTGGGTGAAACCGACTATGACGTGACCTTCGCCGGTGGCTTCGAGATCCCCGGCGCGCTGTTGCGCATCGACATCGACGCGGATCAGGCGGTGCGCAACTACCCGCCGGTCATGGCCCTGGTTGCCGACTCCACGCTGGCGCTGGAGGCCTTGCATGCGGCGCTGGCCGAGCAGGGTTTGGCCCCGCGCCGCGACGACTGGGGCAGTGCTCGCGCGGCGTCGTTGCGCCAGGCTATCGAGGCCTCTCTGGACGCGCCCACCCGTGGCCAGACGGCCTTCCTGCAGACGGTACTGGATGAGCTGCCGGACGTCGTGTTGGTCGGCGATTCGACCCAGCCAGTGTACAGCGGCAACCTGACCCTGAACCTGGAGCAGCCACGCCGCTGGTTCAATTCATCGACCGGCTACGGCACCCTCGGCTATGCCTTGCCGGCGGCCATAGGTGCCTTGCTCGGCGACAGCCGCGAGGGTGCCGCGCGGCGTCCGGTGGTGTGCCTGATCGGCGACGGCGGATTGCAGTTCACCCTGGCCGAACTGGCCAGTGCGGTGGAGGCGCGCGCGCCGATCATCGTGCTGCTGTGGAATAACCAGGGTTACGAGGAGATCAAGAAGTACATGGTCAATCGCGATATCGAGCCGGTGGGTGTGGACATCTTCACCCCGGACTTTGTCGCCGCGGCCACGGCCCTGGGCTGCGCGGCGGGGCGGGCGAATGACCCCGAGGCGTTGCGCGCGGCCTTGCGCCAGGCACGCGCAGCCCAGCTGCCGACCTTGATCGAGATCGATCAGCAGGCCTGGATGAGCGGGGTGGCCGCATGTTGAACAGCCGTCCGACGCACAACGGCGCGCTGGCCGGTCTGTACATCGATGGGCAGTGGCTGAGCGGTGACGACAGCTTGCGGGTGATCAATCCGGCCACCGAAGAGCCGCTGGTGAATGTGGCTGGCGGCGCCGCCGCGGCGGTCGAGCGGGCGGTGCGCGCGGCGAATGCGGCGTTTCCAGCCTGGGGGCTCAGCAGCGGGGCCGAGCGGGGCGCCTGTCTGCGCCGCATCGCCGCCGGGGTCGAGGCGCGCCGCGAGCGTCTGGTTCAGTTGCAGGCGCGCAACAACGGCAAGCCGCTGACCGAGGCGGCGATCGATGTCGACGATGTGATCGCCACCTTCACCTATTACGCCGAGCTGGCCGAGTCGCTGGATGCTCGGCAGGACATCGCGGTGGCACTGCCGAGCACGGAGTTCGCCGCCCGCCTGCGTCGCGAGCCCTGTGGCGTGGTGGGGCTGATCGTGCCGTGGAATTTTCCCATGGTGACCACCGCCTGGAAGCTGGCTCCGGCCCTGGCGGCGGGTTGCACCGTGGTGTTGAAGCCTTCGGAGGTCACGCCGCTGGCGGAGCTGGAGCTGGCCGACATCATCGCCGAGAGCGGCCTGCCGGCCGGGGTGTTCAACCTGGTCTGCGGCACCGGCCTGGCGGTCGGGGCGCCCCTGGCCGCGCATCCGGGGGTGGCCAAGTTGTCGTTCACCGGCAGCAATGCGGTGGGCGTGCAGGTTATGCAGCGCGCGGCCGAGACCATCAAGGGCGTGAGCCTGGAGCTGGGCGGCAAGTCCTCGTTGCTGGTGTTCGCCGACGCCGACCTGGATCTGGCGGTCGAACTGGCCTGTGGCGGCGGCTTCTTCAATGCCGGGCAGATGTGTTCGGCCACCAGTCGGGTGCTGGTCGCCGCTGAGCTGCTCGATGAGTTTCTCGCGCGCCTGCAGACGCGGGCCGAGGCGATCCGCGTCGGTGACCCGTTGGAGTCGGACGTGGACATGGGCGCCCTGGTCAATCAGGCCCAGTACCAGCGGGTTTGCCGGCATATCGCCGACGGCCTGGATGTCGGCGCGCGCTTGCTGACCGGCGGCGAGCGGCCGGCGGGCCTGTCGCGCGGCTACTTCCTGCGGCCCACGGTATTTACCGAGGTGCCATTGGACAGCGCCCTGTGGCGCGAGGAGATCTTCGGTCCGGTGCTCTGTGTGCGCAGTTTCAGCAGCGAGGAGGAGGCCATCGAACTGGCCAACGACAGCGAGTTCGGCCTGGTGGCCAGCGTGGTCAGCGGCGACGCCCGTCGCGCCGAACGGGTCGCCAATGCCCTGCAGGCGGGCCTGGTGTGGATCAATGCGCCGCAGGTGATCTTCCCGCAGGCGG
>JBFKAF010000337.1:0-4489 GCA_041621735.1 Pseudomonas sp. | reverse complement strand
GCCGTCGAACTCCTGCTCGACCCACTGGCATTCAACCTTCATCTCGGCGCACAGGGCGATACCGATGTCATGGTCGAAGCCGTCGATCTGACCGTCGGCGGTCTTGAAGGCGAAGGGCGGATAGGCCGCCTCGATGCCCAGGCGCAGCGGCCTTTCGGCGGCCACTAGGTTGGCGGCAAGCAAGCTCAGGGCGAGGCCGCCCAGTAAGGCGAGTTTCTTCATTGGGATGATTCCTGCTGAGTGAGTGGCATACCCCACGTCCACGGCAAGGCGCCGCGGGCGAACAAGGTACTGGGGGTTACTGCAAGACAGAAGAAAGACGCATCAGGTCTGCGCCTGAGCGAAAAGTTGTCGCGGGGTAACGCGTGAGGACAGGTCATTTGCCGGTCTCGACTTATACTTTAAAGTCCATATTGGACTTATATGTACATATCGTCAACCGGGCACGCGCAACCGACCGTCGTAGACCGTGCGACGCAGCCGAGGACTGGAACATCGCACGGGTCTAGCGCAGCAAGGCCCAGCAGCATCGGTGTGCTGCTGGGCGAGCTGAACTTACTTGTGCCAGCGCTCGGCGGCGCTCTGGTCGCTGCTGCGGCCTTCGACCCAGCGCGGGCCCTCGGCGGTGTCTTCTTTTTTCCAGAACGGTGCGCGGGTTTTCAGGTAGTCCATGACGAAGGCGCAGGCATCGAATGCGGCCTGGCGATGGGCGCTGGCGGTGCCGACGAAGACGATGGACTCGCCCGGCTCCAGGCGACCGATGCGGTGGATGATCTGGATATTCAGCAGCGGCCAGCGTTGCCCGGCCTCCTGGGCAATCTTGCCCAGGGCCTTCTCGGTCATGCCGGGGAAGTGTTCGAGGAACATGCCGCCGACTTCGCGTCCGTCGTTGAAGTCGCGGACATAGCCGACGAAGCTGACCACCGCGCCGACCCCGACGTTCGCCGCATGCAGGGCGTTGGTCTCGAGCCCGGGATCGAAGGGTTCTGGCTGAACGCGAATGGTCATGCTCAGCCTCCGGTCACGGTGGGGAAGAACGCCACTTCGTCGCCTTCGCTCAATGGCTCGTCGAGGCTGCACAACTCCTGATTGCGCGCGCACATCAGGTTCTGCTCGGCCAGCACCTGCCACACCCCGCCACGGGCCAGCAGATAAAGGCGCAGGTCGTCGAGCGTGGCCAAACCCTGGCTGTCGCTCAGTTGCTCACCGTCCAGGCCCAGGGCTTCGCGGTAACGGGCGAAATACTGCACGCGAATCATTGCTCGTCCCCGGCCTTGAAGTGACCACTCTTGCCGCCGACTTTCTCCAGCAGGCGCACGCTTTCGATGACCATGCCGCGATCCACCGCCTTGCACATGTCGTAGATGGTCAGCGCGGCGATGCTGGCGGCGGTCAGCGCCTCCATTTCCACCCCAGTCTGACCGCTCAGCTTGCAGCGCGCTTGAATGCGCACCGCGTCGGTGCCACAGGCTTGCAGCTCGACTTTGATGCTGGTCAGCATCAGCGGATGACAGAGCGGGATCAGGTCGGCGGTTTTCTTCGCCGCCTGAATACCGGCGATGCGCGCCACGGCGAATACGTCGCCCTTGGGGTGATCGCCCTCGACGATCATCTGCAAGGTTTGCGGGCGCATGCGCACCAGCGCTTCGGCCACGGCTTCACGGACGGTCAGGGCTTTATCGCTGACGTCGACCATATTGGCGCGACCTTGGGAATCGAGATGGGTTAACACGGGCTAGCTCCAGGCAGGTATCGGCCGATTGTAAACCTGCGAGTCAATTTCCGGCACCCGTGAATGCCTGTTCAGTTGTCCGCTTGAGTAGGGATAAGCGCCGCGTACCCGAACCAGCGCAGCGCCGCGCCAGCACAATGCCCGGCCAGGGCGCCCCATCCCTCAGGCTGCACGCCTGGAGGATGGGGGCCGTAGTAAGGCTTACATATGGCTTTCGGCGTATTCCGCCAGGATCGAGCGCGGTACACCTTGCAGGGTGATGTGCACGCCGTGGGAGAAATCCTTGAAGCGCTCCGTCAAGTAGGTCAGGCCCGAGCTGGGCGCCGACAGGTAGGGCGTATCGATCTGCGCCAGGTTACCCAGACAGACCACCTTGGAGCCGCTGCCGGCACGGGTGATGATGGTCTTCATCTGGTGCGGGGTGAGGTTCTGGCACTCGTCGATGAGGATCAGGCTCTGCTGGAAACTGCGCCCGCGGATGTAGTTCAGCGATTTGAACTGCAACGGCACCTTCTGCAGGATGTAGTCGACGCTGCCGTGGGTGTTCTCGTCATCCATGTGCAGCGCTTCGAGGTTGTCGGTGATGGCGCCGAGCCAGGGTTCCATCTTCTCCGCCTCGGTACCGGGCAGGAAACCGATCTCCTGGTCCAGGCCCTGCACGCTGCGGGTGGCGATGATGCGCCGGTAGCGCTTGCTGACCATGGTCTGCTCGATGGCCGCGGCCAGGGCCAGGATGGTCTTGCCCGAACCGGCCGCGCCGGACAGGTTGACCAGGTGGATGTCCGGGTCGAGCAAGGCGTACAGCGCCAGTGCCTGATAGATATCCCGTGGCCGCAGGCCCCAGGCCTCCTGGTGCAGCAGCGGCTCCTGGTGCAGGTCGAGGATCAGCAACTGGCCCTGCTCGATGCCCTTGATCCAGCCGACGAAGCCCTGCTCGTCGATGATGAACTCATTGACGTGCACCGCCGGCAGATTGTCGGTGAGCTGCACCCGGTGCCAGGTACGGCCATGATCCTGACGGGTCTCGACGGTGCTCACCCGATCCCAGAATGAACCGCCCATGTTGTGATAACCCTGCGACAGCAGGGACACGTCATCGACCAGCTGGTCGGTGTGGTAGTCCTCCGAATCGATGCCACAGGCGCGTGCCTTGAGGCGCATGTTGATGTCCTTGGTCACCAGCACCACGGACATGCCCGGTCGGCGCGATTTCAGCTCGACCAGTTGGTTGATGATCTTGTTGTCGTTAAGGTCTTCCGGCAGCCAGGTAATCGGTGAAGCACTTTTGCTCATGAGGATCGACAGGAAACCACAAGGCCCGCTCTTCTCGCGTTGAATCGGTACACCCAACTCCACTTCTTCGGGCGTTGCGCCACCCAGGATCTTGTCGATCAGGCGAATGGCCTGACGGCATTCGGCGGCTACACCTTGTTTACCCGTCTTCAGCTTGTCCAGTTCCTCCAGCACGGTCATGGGGATGGCAACGTGGTGTTCCTGGAAATTCAGCAACGCGTTTGGATCGTGGATCAGGACGTTGGTGTCGAGGGCGTAGAGGGTTGGAGCGGTGGGCTTTGAGCGTCCGTGGTCATCCATACTCGGTCACCTTCTGGTAGGAGCCAAGCGACGGAATGCCAGAACAGCGCTCCGCCGCGGGGAACCGTCGAACTCTCAAACGCAGCTGAGAAGGTGCAAAACAGGTGATAGCTAATTGACGCCACCTGTCTGCAGGATTCGGCGGTCTGTCTTTTAGATACTCCAAAACCGGTGACAGGCAAACGTGTTTTTCAGATTTTTGACCTTTATTTTTCACTTGGACGAATAGCCCTTGGCACCTCGCCAATGCCCCGCTAAAGTCAAAAGTTCTATCGGCGAGGTTGCCGCAGAATTTCCGCCTCTACCCTGCCTGCAGCGGCCCGCCCTGGCCGCAGCGATTGACCTCCACGGTCACGTGCACCAGCTCGCGAATCCCGGTCAAGCGGGCCTTATAGCGATCGGCCGAACTGCCACCATGGGTCACCACACTGACGATGCAGGCAAATTGCACCCGGCCGACACGCCATAGGTGCAGGTCCGCCAGTTCGGTGTCCGGTTCCTGCGCCAAGGCCGCACGCACGCGCGCCACCACCGGGCTGTCCATCTCGCGATCGAGCAGCACCTTGGCGGTCTCGATCAACAAACCCTTGGCCCACAGCGCGATGATCAACGCACCGAGCACGCCCATCAGCGGGTCCAACCAGCTCCAGCCGTACAGCAGGCCACCGAGCAGCGCGATAATCGCCGCCACCGAGGTCAACGCATCGGCCAGCACATGCAGGAAGGCCGCATGGCGGTTGAGGTCACGCCCCGCCGCAGCCTGAGCATGCCCATGACCGTGATCGTGATCGTGATCGTGCACATGACCGTGCTCGTGCTGATCACGCAGCAACCAGGCCGAGGCCAGGTTGACCAGCAGGCCAACCACCGCCACCGCCAAGGCCAGATCGAAGGCGATCACCTGCGGTTGCCACAGACGCCAGAGCGACTCGAGCGCCAGCATGGCGATCACCACCAGCAGCAGGATGGCGCTGGCGAAACCGGCGAGCACTTCGACCTTCCAGGTGCCGAAGGCGAAACGCCGGTCATTGGCATAGCGCCGCGCCAACAGGTAGGCCAAGGCCGTCAGACCGATGGCGAGCATATGCGAGGCCATGTGCCAGCCATCGGCGAGCAGGGCCATGGAGTTGAAGGCATAACCCGCGGCGATCTCCACCAGCATGG
>JBFKAF010000336.1:0-4490 GCA_041621735.1 Pseudomonas sp. | reverse complement strand
TTTGCAGTTGGAGACGGCGAAGAGCAATCTGGCAGGACAGGCCCTGTACGAGCGCCTGGGGTATGTGCGCGATGAGCTGTTCTATACCTATTGGCTAGGCTTGCCTCGGCAAGGCGACTGACTCCGAAAGCGCAGGCCGGACCCGGATTGCGTGTGCAAGGCACGGGCTACCGCAACGTCATTCCTGAGAACCACGAGAGGCTGCTATGGATCATCTGGTACTAACGGTTATTTCCCAAGATCAGCCAGGACTGGTCGAACGTGTCGCCCAGTGCGTGGCGGATCACCACGGCAACTGGCTGGAGAGTCGCATGTCGCGTATGGCCGGGCAGTTTGCCGGGATTCTGCGGGTTGCGGTACCGGCCTCAGGCCGCGCCGAGTTGGTCACCGCGCTAGAGGGCCTTAGCGCCCACGGCATCCGCGTGCTGTTGGCGGAAAGCGGCGCCGAGCCGACCTGCAACTGGAAGCCGATCCACCTCGATCTGGTGGGCAACGACCGCCCAGGCATCGTCCGCGATATCACCAGTCTGCTCGCCGAACACGGGGTCAACCTGGAAAACCTGGCCACCGAAGTGATGCCGGCGCCCATGAGCAACGAGCTGCTGTTCCACGCCGAGGCCCTGCTCGCGGTGCCCTTGGAGCTATCGTTGGAGGTATTGCAGGCCAAGCTGGAGACGCTTGCCGACGACCTGATGGTTGAACTCAATCTGCGCACCGAGAATTAACCGCGGCCGGTGATACGGGTTAGGCAGATATCCACGGCTCGGGTGCGTATCGCTGTGGATAACCTGGGGCCTTCGGCGCATGGGCTAGTGCGCCGGGGCTCTTCCTGGATTGATCAAAAAATAAGCATTTTCAATGGCTTGTGCACAAAGTCCGGGGATGCTTCTGTGGATAAGGTTGGGATGCCTGGCTGCGGCCCTTATCGGGTGGCGGCTGCAGCTGGTTGAGCGTTTTTTGTACAGGCTTGCGGTGCGTTGCGTTGAGTGGATGCGGGCTTGCCGGTGAGGGGCTTGCTCGCATCCTTCTGCCTCAAGCCCGGCGGCGCAGCGTCAGCCAGGCATCCACGCTGTAGATCGCCAGACCAGTCCAGATACAGATAAAGGCCAGCAGCTTGCTGGGGTCGAAGTGCTCGCCGAAGACAAACACCGCGAGCAGCAGCACCAGGGTCGGCGCGATGTACTGCAGGAAGCCCAGGGTGATGTAGGGCAGGTGGCGCGCGGCCGCGTTGAAGCACACCAGTGGCACCAGGGTGATCGGCCCGGCGGCGATCAGCCAGAGCGCCTCGGTGGTCGACCAGAACGCGGGCTGGCTGCTCATCGCCGTCGGGTTCAGCAGTAACCAGCCGACTGCCAGCGGCAGCAGCAGCCAGGTTTCCACCACCAGGCCCGGCAACGCGGCGACCGGCGCCTGCTTACGGATCAGCCCGTAGAAGCCGAAGGTCAAGGCCAGCACCAGCGATACCCAGGGCAGGCTACCGACCTGCCAGACCTGTTGTGCCACGCCCAGGGTGGCCAGACCGACGGCCAGCCATTGCAGGCGCCGCAGGCGTTCGCCGAGCAACAGCATGCCGAGCAGCACATTGACCAGCGGGTTGATGTAGTAACCCAGGCTGGCTTCGAGCATGCGTTGGTTATTCACCGCCCAGACGTAGACCAGCCAGTTGCTGGCGATCAGCAGGCCGCTGAACGTCAGCACGGCGAAGCGTCGCGGGTGGTCGCGCAGTTCGCGCAGCCAGCCGGGGTGTTTCCACACCAGCAGCAGTGCGGCGCCGAACAGCGCCGCCCAGAGCGCGCGATGGGCGACGATCTGCAGCGCCGGGACGTCCTGAATGACCTTGAAGTAGAGGGGAAACAGGCCCCATATGATGTAGGCGGCGAGGCCGAGAATGTACCCGCGTTGCGGGTTAGCGGTGGCCATGGGATTCCTTGCTTAGGCGGCTAACTAAAGCCTCGGATTCTAGTCGCGGCGCTCGGCTGTTGTCTGTGGGTTCAGGTTTTTTCTGCAAGGGGAAAAGCTGTTTCGTGTAAGGAAGGCGTTACAGTCGTAGCCCAATGCAATCCGGGAAGCGCAATCCCCGGATTGCATTGGGCTACGGGACGCTGCTCTTGCTTGCCGCTGCGCCTCAGAACAGCTTCAGCGGTTCCTCGTCCAGCGCCGCCAGCTGCTCGCGCAGCATCAGCACCTGATCGCCCCAGTAGCGCTCGCTGCCGAACCAGGGAAAGCTGCGCGGGAAGGCCGGATCATCCCAGCGTCGCGCCAGCCAGGCGCTGTAGTGCATCAGGCGCAGCGCGCGCAGGCCTTCGATCAGCGGCAGTTCGCGGGAGTTGAAGTCGTGGAACTCCTGGTAACCGTCCATCAGTTCGGACAACTGGCCGAGGCGTTCATGGCGTTCGCCGGCCAGCATCATCCACAGGTCCTGCACGGCCGGCCCCATGCGGCAATCGTCGAGGTCGACCATATGGAAGGTCTCATCGCGGCACAGCAGGTTACCGGGGTGGCAGTCGCCGTGCAGGCGGATCGCCTGCACCGGGTTGCCGGCGAACAGCGTGTCGAGGCGCTTGAGCAGGTCGCGGGCCACCGACTCGTAGGCCGGCAGCAGGCTGCGCGGAATGAAGTCGCCTTCCAGTAGGGTGGCCAGCGAGGCATGGCCGTAGTTGTCGACCCGCAGGCTTTCGCGGTGGGCGAAGGGCTTGGTCGCGCCGACGGCATGCAGGCGACCGAGCAACTGGCCGAGGCGATAGAGCTGATCCAGATTACCCGGCTCCGGCGCGCGGCCGCCGCGCCGCGGGAACAGGGTGAAGCGGAAGCCGGCGTGTTCGAACAGGGTTTCGCCGTCGCGTTGCAGCGGCGCCACCACCGGCACGTCACATTCGGCCAGCTCGAAGGTGAAACTGTGCTCCTCGCGAATCGCCGCGTCGCTCCAGCGCTGCGGGCGATAGAACTTGGCGATCAGCGGCGTCTCGTCCTCGATGCCCACCTGGTAGACGCGGTTTTCGTAGCTGTTCAGCGCCAGTATGCGGGCATCGCTGAGGTAGCCCAGGCTCTCCACGGCATCCAGTACCAGATCGGGGGTGAGGTCGGCAAAGGGATGGGACATGGAAGGCTCCGGTAAGTGGGCCGCAAGTGTAACGCCTAGGAGCCTGTCCGACTTGACTGTCCGTAGCGAGGGGAGTCCGGGTTGAGTCAGTTTTGCCGATCTTTCGAGGCGAATAGCGAGCTATTTAACGAGAAAGAGCGGCAGAAATGGCCAAATACGGATTTGCCGCAGTAGGGCAGCGTCAAGTCCGACAGACTCCTATGTGCGCATGGGCGCCGATCGGCGTGGATCGCCCAGGCCATAGACCAGCAACAGCAGGAGGAACGACAGGCCGAGCTGAAAGGCGGCCAGACGGTGTGCGTCGGCGTAGCGTAGCGCTTCCACATGCTGGAACAGGGCGATCGAGACCACCTGGGTTTCGCCGGGGATACTGCCGCCGAGCATCAGCACCACGCCGAATTCGCCGAGGGTGTGGGCGAAACCCAGGGTCGCCGCGACCAGCAGGCCGCGCCGCAGCAGCGGCAGGATCACTCGGTGCAGGCGCTCCCAGCGGCTGGCGCCGAGACTGGCGGCGGCTTCCAGCAGACTCGGCGGAATCTCGCGCATGGCCACGGTCAGCGGTTGCACGACGAAAGGCAGCGAGTAGATCACCGAGCCCAGCACCAGGCCGCTGAAGCTGAAGGCCAGTTGCTGCCCGGTCAGGGCGATCCAGGCCGAACCCAGCGGGTTATCCGGGGCGAAGAGCACCAGCAGGTAAAAACCCAGCACGGTCGGTGGCAACACCAGCGGTAGGGCCAGCACCGCGTCGAGTACCTGGCGCAGGCGGGTTTGCTTGCGCACGCGCCAGGCCGCCAGCGGCAGGCCGAGCAGCATCAGCAGCGCGGTGGACAGCCCGGCCAGTTGCAGGGTCAGCCACAGCGCCTGCCAGTCGCTATCAGTCAGCAGCACAACCAGCCTCGCCCGGTAATGCGTAACCCGCCGCCCGCAGGGTCGCCTGCTGCGCGTCGAAGAAGGCGGCGAAGCGTTCGGCGGCGGCGCGTCGCGCGTCCTTGGCCAGGATCAGGCGCTTCTGCACCAAGGGCTCGTAGAGGCTGGCATCCACCTGCCGATACTGCGCGCTGGGGGTGTCGGCCGCGGTCAACTGGCTGAGGGCGACCAGGCCGCTCGGCGCATTGCCGCTGAGGATGAACTGGAAGGTCTGGCCGATATCCTGGCCGTACACCAGACGTGGCTTGAGCGCCGCCAGCTGGCCACTGCGTTCCAGGGCCTGCAGGGCGGCCGTGCCGTAGGGGGCGGTCTGCGGCTGGGCGATTGCCACCTTGCCGACCGGCAGGTTGTCGAGGCTCGCCGGTTGTCGCGGCGACCACAGGGCCAGGCGCCCGCAGGCGTAGGTGATGGCGGCTGCGCCATGGCCGTTGGCGGCGAGTCGCTGCGGGCGTTCGGCGTCGGC
>JBFKAF010000335.1:0-4543 GCA_041621735.1 Pseudomonas sp. | reverse complement strand
CGTAACTGGGGCGTGCCGATCCCGTTCTTCCTGCACAAGGAAAGTGGCGAGCTGCATCCACGTACCACTGCGCTGATGGAGCAAGTCGCCCAGCGCGTCGAGCAGCAGGGCATCGAAGCCTGGTTCAAGCTGGACGCCGCCGAGCTGCTCGGTGACGAGGCTGGGCAATACGACAAGATCAGCGACACCCTGGACGTCTGGTTCGACTCCGGCACCACCCACTGGCACGTGCTGCGCGGCTCCCATGCGTTGGGCCACGCCAATGGCCCGCGTGCCGATCTCTACCTGGAAGGCTCCGATCAGCATCGCGGCTGGTTCCATTCCTCCTTGTTGACCGGCTGTGCCATCGATGGTCACGCCCCCTATCGCGAGCTGCTGACCCACGGTTTCGTGGTGGACGAGAACGGTCGCAAGATGTCCAAGTCCCTGGGCAACGTGGTGGCGCCGCAGGAAGTCAACGACAGCCTGGGCGCCGACATTCTGCGTCTGTGGGTGTCGTCGACCGACTACTCCGGGGAGATGGCGGTTTCCAAGGTCATCCTGCAGCGCAGCGCCGATGCCTATCGACGCATCCGCAACACCGCGCGCTTCCTGCTTTCCAATCTCAGCGGCTTCGATCCGGCCCAGCACCTGCTGCCAGAGAACGAGATGCTGGCACTGGACCGCTGGGCGGTGGATCGCGCCCTGCTGCTGCAGCGCGAGATCGAGGAAGCCTACGACAGCTATCGCTTCTGGAACGTCTACCAGAAGGTGCATAACTTCTGCGTGCAGGAGTTGGGCGGCTTCTACCTCGACATCATCAAGGATCGCCAGTACACCACCGCCGCCGACAGCGTGGCGCGGCGCTCCTGTCAGACCGCGCTGTTCCATATCTCCGAGGCGCTGGTACGCTGGATCGCGCCGATCCTGGCCTTCACCGCCGATGAGCTCTGGCAGTACCTGCCGGGCGAGCGCAACGAGTCGGTGATGCTCAATGGCTGGTACCAGGGCCTGAGCGAGCTGCCGCAAGGCGTCGAGCTGAGCCGTGAGTTCTGGGAGCGGGTCATGGCGGTCAAGGTCGCGGTGAACAAAGAGCTGGAAAACCTGCGTAAAGACAAGGCCATTGGCGGCAACCTGCAAGCCGAGGTGACCGTCTACGCCGAAGACAGCCTGATCGCCGACCTGGCCAAGCTGGGCAACGAGCTGCGCTTCGTGCTGATCACCTCGACCGCCAGCCTCGCCCCGCTGAGCGGCGCACCGGCCGACGCGGTGGCCACCGAAGTGGCGGGCCTCAAGCTGAAAGTGGTCAAGTCCACGCACGCCAAGTGCGGCCGCTGCTGGCACCACCGCGAAGACGTCGGGGTGAACCCGGCGCACCCGGAAATTTGCGGTCGCTGTGTGGACAACATCGAAGGCGCTGGCGAGGTTCGTCACTATGCCTAAGGCCAGCCGTTACGGGCGCTTGGCCTGGCTGTGGCTGAGCCTGCTGGTGTTCGTGGTCGATCAGGCCAGCAAGTTCTACTTCGACAGCAGTTTGAGCATGTACCAGCAGATTGTGATCATTCCCGATTACTTCAGCTGGACCCTGGCTTACAACACCGGCGCGGCCTTCAGCTTTCTGGCGGGCGCCTCCGGCTGGCAGCGTTGGTTGTTCGCGGTGATCGCGATTGCCGTCAGCGCCGTGCTGGTGGTCTGGCTGAAGCGCCTGAAGCCGGAGGAGACCTGGCTGGCGGTGGCCTTGGCCCTGGTGCTCGGCGGTGCTTTGGGCAATCTGGTTGACCGGGTGCTGCTCGGCCACGTGGTCGACTTTATTCTGCTGCACTGGCAGAACCGCTGGTATTTCCCCGCGTTCAATATCGCGGACGCCGCTATTACCCTCGGTGCCATCCTCCTGGCACTGGATATGTTCAAAAGCAACAAGTCCGGAGAAGTCGCACCATGACTGATGTACGTATCGGCCCGGACAAGGAAGTCACCCTGCACTTTGCCATCAAGCTGGAAAGCGGCGATGTGGTGGACAGCACCTTCGACAAGCAGCCCGCGACCTTCAAGGTCGGCGATGGCAACCTGCTGCCAGGCTTCGAGGCCGCGCTGTTCGGTTTCAAGGCCGGCGATAAGCGCACGGTGCAGGTGCTGCCGGAGCAGGGCTTCGGTCAGCCCAATCCGCAGAACGTGCAACATATGCCGCGTTCGCAGTTCCAGGACATGGAGCTCTCCGAAGGCCTGCTGGTGATCTTCAATGACGCCGCCAATACCGAGCTGCCGGGTGTGGTCAAAACCTTCGACGAGTCCCAGGTGACCATCGACTTCAACCACCCATTGGCCGGCAAGACGCTGAGCTTCGAGGTGGAGATCATCGGGGTCAAGGCGCTTTGATGTCGTTGTAGGGTGGGTTAGGCGCATGTGCTGGGCCGCGAGGATAGCTCGTGTTTCTGGTGCGCCGTAACCCACCATGTACAGCGACGCCGGCCGTGGTGGCGTCGGGTTACGCGACGTTCGGTTCACCTGCCGTTTGCCAATAACCTGGATGCGCCGCTAACCCAACCTACGACTGATACACTGCCATTCCAGTTTCTGCGTACCGAGAGTCACCATGCATATCAAGCTCGCCAACCCACGCGGCTTCTGCGCCGGCGTCGACCGCGCCATCGAGATCGTCAACCGCGCCCTGGAGGTCTTTGGCCCACCGATCTACGTACGCCATGAAGTGGTGCACAACAAGTTCGTGGTCGAGGATTTGCGTGCGCGTGGCGCCATATTCGTCGAAGAGCTGGATCAGGTGCCGGACGACGTCATCGTCATCTTCAGCGCCCATGGCGTGTCCCAGGCGGTGCGCAACGAGGCCGAGCGGCGTGGCTTGAAGGTCTTCGATGCCACCTGTCCGCTGGTGACCAAGGTGCATATGGAAGTGGTGCGTTACAGCCGCGAAGGCCGCGAGTGCATCCTCATCGGCCATGCCGGTCACCCGGAGGTCGAGGGCACCATGGGCCAGTACGATGCCGGCAATGGTGGCGCCATCTACCTGGTCGAAGACGAGGCCGATGTCGAGCGGTTGCAGGTACGCAACCCCGAAGCCCTGGCGTTTGTCACCCAGACCACTCTGTCGATGGATGACACCAGCAAGGTGATCGACGCCCTGCGCGCCAAGTACCCCAGCATCGGCGGGCCGCGCAAGGACGATATCTGCTACGCCACGCAGAACCGTCAGGATGCGGTCAAGCTGCTGGCGGCCGAGTGCGACGTGCTGCTGGTGGTCGGCAGCCCGAATAGCTCCAACTCCAATCGCCTGCGCGAACTGGCCGAACGCATGGGCACCCCGGCCTACCTGATCGACGGCGCCGAAGACCTCAAGCGCGAATGGTTCGATGGCGTCGCCGGCATCGGCATCACCGCCGGCGCCTCGGCCCCGGAAGTGCTGGTGCGCGGGGTGGTGACACAGCTGCAGGCATGGGGTGCGACGGGGGAGAGCGAGTTGGCTGGGCGGCCGGAGAACGTCACTTTTTCCATGCCCAAGGAGCTGCGTGTTCAGCAGCTTTGAGCAACCTGAGCTGGTGGGCGTAGAGCGCTGGGCAGTCCGGGCGGCGATCCGCTCGGCGCGCGGCACTGTCTGCTGCGACTGACACCCTGCGGATTGCATGGCCTTTCAGCAATAATCCGGCTCATCCCTGGTTCGCCTCAGTCTGCCGCTCGCGCTTAACACCAAGCGCCTGACCGCCTGCGTGCCTGTGGCATGACAGAGCGTCAGTGTTCCCGCCTGAAAGGCGCCGCTCAGCAGCTTGGCGTTGCCGAGTGGGGTGTAGCGGACATAGTGCCTGACAGGAGTATTACCCTTGGCAATCACGCCCTTGGGCAGCGACTGTTCCTGCCTGAGCAGGGGTTCGCCTGCATCCAGTTGGCCGTTGTTGTTCGGGTCGACGAATACCCGCCAGCCACTGGCCCAGTCGCCATCGACGTTGTCGACCAGCACCGGCTGGCGCCGCTTAATCGACTCGCTACGAGCCAGGGACAGGTTCGCCGCCAGCGTATTGCGAGCGCTGACCAGTTGTTGATTGCCCATGAGCTGCAGGGCACCCGGCACACCGACAGTCGTCAGTAGCGCAAGAACACCGAGCGAGGTAAGTAGTTCGACGAGGGTAAAGCCGCGAGCGTGGCGGTGCATGGCATCCGTGCCTCTTGGTTGGGTTCCCCTGCCGTCCTGGTAGGGTGTGTGCCGGTCGTCTCCGTCCCGGCTCCGGTGGTCGCGCCGGTCGGGATCTTTTCCACGACTGGCCTATAAGCTCTAGTTGGGAAAACCGATTGTGCAAGGCAAGAGTGCAAGAAGAGCAACAAAGGGCGAGAAGGCTGCCGAGGAAAGCTGCCAGACTCCCCCGAGTCGATGGGCATGGCCGTCCGTGAGTGGAAAGGCGCCAACTGTCGAAACTCCGCACTGGTTAGCGGTATTCCAGTGCAATGATTCGTACCCTACCGGCGCATGGGTGGGGCATGTGAATGAAACCGAGCGCGAGAGGGAACATGGTGGAACGAACTGAGCAGCGGGGGTTTAGCCTGATCGAGTTGATGATCG
>JBFKAF010000334.1:0-4546 GCA_041621735.1 Pseudomonas sp. | reverse complement strand
CCATCGAACTCCAGCGGCGCCACCTTGAACGTTTGGCACAGGGCCTGATTGAAGGCCGGCGTAGCCTTGACCCAGCGCCCGTCCAGATGGAACTCGGTATAGCCGTGCATGGCGAACACCTCGCTACGCAACAGCGCCAACAAGCGTGGTGTTGCCAGGTGGTTGCGCACATCGGCCAGGCCGATCCGCGCGGGAATCCCGCAATATCGTGCGCAGGCCGCCAGTAGCGTGGCCTTGGGTACGCAGTAACTTTCACCGTGCAGTAGCGCATGGCTACCTTTAAGGGTTTGCGGGTCGCGACTGAACACGTAAGGGTTGTAGCGGATGCCATCGCGCACCGCGTAATACAGCCTTACAGCTTGCTCGCAAGGGTCGCGCGACGCGCCACGTGCTTGCTCGGCGAACTCAACCAGTGCAGGGTGGTCACTATCGATGAAGCGGCCGGGTTCCAGGTATTCGCGCATCAGCAATGCTCCGTGGCTAGACTGTCAGTCTAGCCACGACGATTGCGCCTATGTCACGACGATCCGGCCAAGTTAACCGCCCTTGTCGCCATCTTGTTGTCGGCTACGCTCACGACGGTCGCGCCCACCGCGCCGTCATCATGGAGGATTCTGCATGCTCGCTGTCTGGTTGATCGTACTGGTACTTGGCACGGCCTATCTGGCTCATCGCCGCACCGCACCGCTTCCCGCCCTGGCTATAGTGGCGGGCTACCTGTTCGCCATGGGTCTGTTCAGCCATACGCCAGGCCTGTTATTGGTCGTGTTCTGGCTGCTGTGGCTGGCTGTGGCCTTGCCCTTGGCGCTGCCGGAGCAGCGTCGCAAACTGTTCAGTGCGCCGCTGTTCGACTGGTTCCAGCGGGTGCTGCCGCCGATGTCCGACACCGAACGCGATGCCATCGAAGCCGGCACCGTCTGGTGGGACGGCGAGCTATTCAGTGGCCGTCCGAACTGGGACAAACTGCTCGCCTACCCCAAGGCCAAACTGAGCGCAGAGGAACAGGCCTTTATCGACGGCCCGACCGAAGAGCTCTGCGCCATGGTCAGCGACTGGGAGATCGGCCAGCAGATGGACCTGCCGAGCAAAGCCTGGGAGCACATCAAGCAGCATGGTTTCTTCGCCCTGATCATTCCCAAGGAGTACGGCGGCAAGGGTTTTTCCGCCTACGCCCACTCCCAGGTGGCGATGAAACTGGCGACCCGCAGCGGCGACCTGGCTTCCACCGTGATGGTCCCCAACTCCCTCGGCCCTGCGGAACTGCTGCTGCATTACGGCACCGATGAACAGCGCCAACATTACCTGCCGCGCCTGGCATCCGGGGAGGACATCCCCTGCTTCGCCCTCACCGGCCCGCTGGCCGGCTCCGATGCCGGCGCCATGCCGGACACCGGCATCGTCTGCAAGGGCCAATGGCAGGGCCAGGAAGTACTCGGCCTGCGCCTGACCTGGGAGAAGCGCTACATCACCCTCGGCCCAGTCGCCACCCTGCTCGGCCTGGCCTTCAAGGCCTATGACCCCGACCACCTGCTCGGCGCGGAGGAAGACCTCGGCATCAGCCTGGCCCTGGTGCCCACCGACACCCCCGGGGTGGAAATCGGTCGTCGTCACTTGCCACTCGGCGCCGCCTTCATGAATGGCCCGAACGCCGGCAAGGACGTGTTCATTCCGCTGAATTTCCTGATCGGCGGCCAGGACATGCTCGGCAAGGGCTGGATGATGCTGATGAACTGCCTGTCGGTCGGCCGCTCAATCTCGCTGCCCGCAGTCGGCACCGGTGCGGCCAAGTTCACCAGCCTGGTCACCGGCCAGTACAGCCAGGTACGCGAACAATTCAACGTGCCGCTGGCGGCCTTCGAAGGCATCCAGGAAGCACTCGCGCGCATCGGCGGCAATGCCTGGCTGATGGACAGCGCGCGCATTCTCACCGCCAACGCGGTGGACCTGGGCGAAAAACCTTCGGTTCTCTCGGCGATCCTCAAGTACCACCTGACCGAGCGCGGCCGCGAGTGCATCCAACATGCCATGGATGTGCATGGCGGCAAGGGCATCATCATGGGCCCGAACAACTACCTGGGCCGTTCCTGGCAAGCCGCACCGATCTTCATCACCGTGGAAGGGGCGAATATCCTCTCGCGCAACCTGATGATCTTCGGCCAGGGTGCCATCCGCTGCCATCCTTACGTGCTCAAGGAGATGGCCCTGGCTGGCCGCGAAGACCGCGACCAGGCGCTGCTCGAGTTCGACCAGCTGCTGCTGCAGCACATCGGCTTTGCCGTGAGCAACGCCGCCAGCAGCTTGATCCTCAGTCTGAGCCTGGGCCGCTTCGGCCAGGCTCCGGGCGACAACCTCAGCCAGCCGTATTTCCGCGCGCTGAATCGCCTGGCCGCCGCCTTTGCCATGCTCGCCGACTTCAGCATGATGCTGCTGGGCGGCGACCTGAAACGCCGCGAGCGCTTGTCGGCGCGACTCGGCGATGCCCTTAGTCACCTGTACCTGGCCTCGGCGGCACTCAAGCGTTACCACGATCTGGACTATCCGGAGCATTCGCGGGCACTGCTACGCTGGGCCCTGGAAGAGAGTCTGGCGCTGACCGAGCAAGCGCTGGACGAGCTGCTCAGCAACTTCCCCAACCGCCTGCTGGGCGGCGCTCTGCGCGTACTGGTATTCCCCCTCGGCCGCCGGCACAAAGGTCCGAGCGATGAGCTGGATGCACAGGTTGCGGAAACCATCGGACGCAACAGCGGCGACCCGGCCCTGGAAGAAATACTCGCCGGCTGCTATCGCCCACAGGCCGAAAAAGACCCAGTGGGCGCCCTGCAACAGGCGATGAACCTGCTGGAAAGCACCCAGCCCATTCGGAAAAAACTGCAGCAGGCACTCAAAGACGGCCAGGTTCAGGAGTCACCCGGGCAGAGTCAGCTCGATGCGGCGGTCAGCGCCGGTGCCTTGAGCGCAGAGGAAGCGCAGAGCCTGCAACAGGCCGAAGCGGCCCGACGCGTAGTGATCGACGTCGACGACTTCGCCAAGGACGAGCTGAAACTCAGCCGCGGCAAAGTCCGCTAGCAGGACACTGGGCGCGCAGAGCCTTATACTCCCGCGCCCGTTTTACTCAGATAGAGAGCTTTGCCATGGCCAGCACCCACCTCGATCACCACCTCGCCCTGCTCGCTCACCTGCGTGGCATTCTGGTTGCCCTGGGGGAAGCCGAGCAGATACTCGACAGCAGCCACTCGCTGTTTATCGAGCGCTTCGATGAGCTGGTCGAGGAACTGCCTCGCGACCCGGAAGCCAGCCTGTATCTGGGCCAAGAGCTGATCAGCCAGATTTTCCACCGCTACCCGCAGATAGCTCATCTGGTCCCGCGCGACCTGCTGTGGTTCTTCGGTGGCGACTGCCTGCACTTCATGCCGGATGAAGAGATCGAGCTGTTCCAACGCCTGGACGAGCGCCGCTTCGAAGCGCAGCAGAACGACGAGCCCTTCGACTGGAACCAGGAAAAACAGCTGCTGGCGTTGCCACCGGAAAGCAGCAAGCATTAAGCACCTGCCGCTCACTGCACTACGCTCATAAACGCCCGCACAGCAGCACCGGCGGGCCTTATTGGCAGAAAAGCACCAGGCACAAAAAAGCCGCTCACTGAGCGGCTTTTTTGTTTATTTGGAGCGGGAAACGAGACTCGAACTCGCGACCCCGACCTTGGCAAGGTCGTGCTCTACCAACTGAGCTATTCCCGCATTTACAACATGTTGCTTACCGCAATAATGGCGTCCCCTAGGGGACTCGAACCCCTGTTACCGCCGTGAAAGGGCGGTGTCCTAGGCCACTAGACGAAGGGGACCTGGAACTTTTTTGTCGAAGCGCTGCCAGCGCACTCGATCTAAACACCGCTCGTCGAGCGATGCCTGAAACTTGGAGCGGGAAACGAGACTAGGACCCAGCCTCTAACTCTTTGATTAATAAAAGCTTTCCGCAATAACTGCCTTAGCAGCGGACGCAATTATGGACTTGTTTGACGCACCAGGCAAGCCCCGTGCGATTTTTTCTTTCGAGAGGGCTTGGGGGTAGCTAGCCAGCCGCCTCTCGTCTCAATTCGCCAGCTCACAGACCTGGGAACTTTGCACTCCTCTTGATGGCCTGCCCTTCTATCAAACCCCTCCTTCCAGCTGTCACCGCCAATTCAAGGATGTGGTCGTCCGCCAGCAGCGACAGAGCAGCCAACTCTAAAAACGACACGGCCTATCGGGGGAAGGGATAACCAGGGCGAATCGCCCCGATGCCTAGGGTCCGCTGCCGTTTCACATGGGTAGCCAGAGGAATGCACAGGCCCCTCTATCCGAATCCGCGTTGCCTTTGACGGAATTACGCTTTCTCGGGATCACGGCCTTGGCACCTTGTTGCCCAACAGCTTCATCGCTGCCACTGGCAGCACCTGCACTGTGCTGGTGAGCCCTGGCATAGCTGTCACCAATGAAAACCCATTCCATATCGGGCTCAACCACAAGCCTCTTGAAGACCTTGAACCATTTGCCTGAAGCGGACCATG
>JBFKAF010000333.1:0-4546 GCA_041621735.1 Pseudomonas sp. | reverse complement strand
TATATGAAGCCCGATGCCGGCATGCTGCTCGGCTCGCCGGCCAACGCCGACCCGGTCGAGCCCCATGATGTGCAGCCGGAAGAGCTGGACATCGCCATGGGCATCTACCAGATCGAGGACCACACCAGCCTGAGCATCCGCCGGCCGACCCGCACCTGGGCCGGGCTGCGCTCCTTCGTCGCCGATGGCGATCTGGTCGGTGGTTACGACGCTCAGGTGCCTGACTTTTTCTGGGTCGCGGCCCAGGGCGGTTATGGCATCCAGACTTCCCCCGCCATGGGCCAGGCCTGCGCCGCCCTGGCGCGCGGCGAGCCCTTGCCGGAGCACCTCGAGTCGTTCGGCCTGAGCGCCGAGCTGCTCTCGCCCGCGCGCCTGCGTTGACTGCCAGAACCGCCGAAGCGTCGCACAGGTGACGCTTCGGCGGCTTTGCGGCACACTCAGCGCGCCACCCGATTACCCCGGGGACCACCATCAACGAGCCTTCCGCCATGACGCCGCCCCGCCCCGCCCCCGCCCTGGATAATTACCGGGCCGTCGCCGACGCCATCGCCACGCTGTTCTTCCCCCACGCCGAAGTGGTGCTGCACGACCTGCGCACACAGAAGATCGACTACATCGCCAACAACATTTCCAAGCGCGAGATCGGCGACGAAGCGGCCCTGGAAGACCTGCTCAGCGGCGACGTCGACGAACGCACTATCGGCCCCTACGAGAAACTCAACTGGGACGGTCAGAAGATCCGCTCGGTCAGCAGTGTGGTGCGCGACGCCCAGGACGTGCCGATCGCCGTGCTGTGCATCAACCTGAATATCTCACTGTTCGAGAGCGCCAAGCAGGCGCTGGAACTGTTCCTCTCGCCGAGCAAGCTGATCCCGCAGCCGGACGCGCTGTTTCGCGACGACTGGCAGGAACGCATCAACACCTTCCTGCACAACTGGCTGCGCCAACGCCAGCTCGGCCTGAATGTGCTGACCCGCGAGCACAAGCGCGAACTGGTCGAAGCGCTGCACGCCGAAGGCGCGTTCAAGGGCAAGAGCGCCGCCAACTATGTGGCCAACGTGCTGAACATGGGCCGGGCGACGGTGTACAAGCACCTGAAAGAGATCAAGGGCGAGGGTTGAGCGCGAGTTACAGACGGGCAGCGGTCAGCGCTACGGCGAACGAGTTGCCTGATATAAGGGGCTCATCGTAGCGGCTCGCGCGTCGACTGCCTGCGGCGCCAGGCCGCCGGCGGTGAACCGAACTCGCGGCGAAAGGCCCGGCTGAATGCCGTATCAGTCTGGTAACCCACCTCCTCGGCGATGCGCAGCAACGGGGCGTTGCTGCGCCGCAACAGATTGGCCGCAAGCAGCATGCGCCATTGCGTCAGGTACTGCATCGGCGAGCTCCCGACCAACTGCTGGAAGCGCTCGGCCAGTACCGACCTCGAGGTGCCGGCCGTGCGCGCCAGTTCCTCCAGGGTCCAGCCATGGGCGGGGCGCTTGTGCAGCGCGTTCAACGCCGCGCCGACGACCCGGTCGCCCACTCCGGCCAGCCAACCGGTACGCCCCTCGCCCTGCTCATTCATGTACAGGCGCAGGACCTCGATAAACAGCACCTCGGCCAGTTTCGCCAGCACGCCGGCGCCGCCGGGTCGCGGTGAGCGCGCCTCGGCCAGCGCATAGCGCACCGAGGTTTCCAACCAGATACCGGCACTCGATCCACGCACGTTGACCCTGACCAGCGCAGGCAATCCCGCCAGCAACATCCCCGCCAGGCGCGCATCGCACGCCAGGTAGCCACATACCAGGCGCGTGCTCGGGCCGCCGCCACCGTAAGCCAGCTGCCGCGGTCGGCGCGAAAGTACCGCATCCAGACGCGCGCCTGAGGCGGGTGCAAGCCCGGGTTGAGAGCTCATGCGATGCGCGTCGCCCTGCGGAAAAAGAACGGCGTCGCCTGCCACCAGACGCAGCGGCGGTTCATTGTCGAGTTCGACATAACACTCGCCATCGGTGATCAGGTGGAAGATCACCACGCGCTCGGCACCTGGCTCCAGTAGCGCCGCCACCGAGTCGGCGCGGGGTGACTGATAGCACCAGGGCGCAGTGAAGCGGGCATTGATGAAGATCGCACCGACCAGGCGCACCACGCGCAGGGTCTCCGACAAGGCGTCCATCAGCTGCCGTCGCGGCGCGCCGTGGCCGCTACGCCGCCGTGAATGCAGGTCTGACGCCGCCGCATCGACGCCGCGCGCGGCGGAACTGCCGCAATGCCAGGTGCTGCCATGGTTACTCTCCGCGCCAGCCGGGTGACTCTGATTTTGAGCCTGTCAGCGCACGGCGCCTAGGGCCGCGCGGGTCCGCTGGCAGTCGGCCGGATGAATGGGCAGCCGCCGTCCGGGTTCGGCAGCTGGCGAGTGCGACAATCGACGAGCGGCGGACGATTGGACAGGCATGGCCGACGCGCGGACAGGACGCCGACGTCTCTGAGCGCGATAGTTGTGCGGCACGCAGTCCATGCCCCGCTGAGTCTTGCGTGTTTCCGTCACCCACGAAATGGAGGTTGCCATGCCGAAGTTCATCATTGAGCGTGAGATTCCAGACGCTGGAAAGCTTTCAGAGCGGGACTTGAAAGCGATCTCGCAAAAGTCCTGTAGGGCGCTCGGCGAGTTGGGGTCACAGGTGCAGTGGCTGCAAAGCTTTGTCACCGGCGACAAGATCTACTGCGTGTATATCGCGCCGAGCGAGGAACTAATCAGGGAGCACGCCAAGCTCGGCGGTTTTCCGGCAAACCGCGTTTCCCAGGTCACCGCCATCATCGACCCGACCACCGCGGAGTAATGCCGTCCGGGCATGCCCGACACAGATTCCAGCACACCAGGAGTCAGACAGAATGAACAACCCCATCGATTTCAGCGCCCTGAAAAACCGCCAAATGGCTTCGTGGGCCAGCGGCGACTATGCCGTGATCGGCACCACCTTGCAGCTCGTCGGGGAGCTAGTGGCCGAGGCATGCGACCTGCGTTGCGATGAACGCGTACTCGACGTGGCCGCCGGCAACGGCAATGCCACGCTCGCCGCCGCGCGCCGAGGATGCCAAGTGACCTCGACCGACTACGTGGCCGAGCTGCTCGAACGCGGCAAAGAGCGGGCACGGGCAGAACGCCTGGAGGCGAGCTTTCAGGTGGCCGACGCCGAGGCACTGCCCTTCATGGACGCCAGCTTCGATGCCGTGCTGTCGACCTTCGGCGTCATGTTCACCCCCGACCAGGCCAAGGCGGCCGACGAACTGGCGCGGGTGTGCCGCCCTGGGGGGCGAATCGGTCTGGCCAACTGGACTCCCGAAGGCTTTATCGGCCAGCTGTTCAAGACGCTGGGACGCCATCTGCCACCGGCGGCGGGCGCGCAGCCACCGTCGCTGTGGGGCGTCGAAGCGCACCTGCAAACACTCTTCGGCAAACGCGCCGCTGCGATCGCGGTAACGCGACGGCTGTTCAACTTCCGCTACCGCTCGGCCGCGCACTTCATCGAGGTCTTCCGCACCTGGTACGGACCGATTCACAAGGCGTTCGCCGCTCTTCCCGCCGACGGCGCCGTGGCCCTGGAGCGCGACCTGACCGAGCTGCTGAACAGCATGAATCGGGCGGGTACAGGATCGCTGGTGGTGCCAAGTGAATACCTCGAAGTGGTCATCAGCCGGCGATGAAGCGGGCGGACGACCACGCGAGTTAGCCTGGAGCACAAGGCGCAGGCTTGTTTCTGCAGCCCGAGCGCTTACAAGGAATAGCCTTCAGCCAGTCAGCTCTGGCTGAAGGTCTCCACGCCAGACGCAAAAAAGCCGCGCAATGCACGGCTTTGTCCATGCCCGAGCGTCAGTCGCCGTAGATATCGAAGTCGAAGTATTTGGCCTGGATCTTCTGGTACTCGCCGCTGCCACGGATCGCCTTGATCGCCGCATTCAACTTAGCGAGTAACTCGCTGTCGCCCTTGCGCACGGCGATGCCGGCGCCTTCACCGAAGTACTTGGGGTCGGTGAAGGACGGGCCGACGAAAGCGAAGCCCTTGCCGTTGTCGGTTTTCAGGAAGCCCTCATTCACCGGGATGGCATCGGCTAGCGTACCGTCCAGGCGGCCTGAGAGCATGTCCAGGTAGATTTCGTTCTGCGAGCTGTAGCGCACCACCTCAACACCCTTGGCCGCCATGACCGCGCTGGCGAAGCGATCCGTGGTGCTCGAACGCTGGACGCCGATGCGTTTGCCCTTGAGGCTGTTGAAGTCGGCATCGACCTCGCTGCCGGCCTTCATCACCAGACGCGCCGGGCTGTAGTAATACTTGTTGGTGAAGTCCACCGAATTGCGGCGCTCGGCGGTGATGGTCATGGACGACAGGATGGCGTCGACCTTTTTCACTTTCAGCGAGGGGATCAGGCCGTCGAACTCCTGCTCGACCCACTGGCATTCAACCTTCATCTCGGCGCACAGGGCGATACCGATGTCATGGTCGAAGCCGTCGATCTGACCGTCGGCGGTCTTGAAGGCGAAGGGCGGATAGGCCGCCTCGATGCCCAG
>JBFKAF010000332.1:0-4551 GCA_041621735.1 Pseudomonas sp. | reverse complement strand
GGCACCCTGATCAGCATCAAGAGCATGTTCAGCTTCCTCGAATTTCTGATCGGTGAGTTGCGCATCGGCGAGTCGGAGCGGGTCAAGGAGTACCGCGCTCAGCTGCAACGGATGATCACCGAGGACGCGCCGCGCGAAGCGATCAACCGCTTCTATTACAGCCTCTATGCCGGCCTGGATGTGCAACTGGTGGCACGTCTCGGGCAGCAGTGGTATCGCCTGGTACGCAGCCGCAAGGACTTGTTCTACCCCCGCATGCTGGAGGAGATCCGCCGCCATCAACAACAAGGGGTGCGCATCGTCCTGGTGTCCGGCTCGTTTCGCGCGATTCTGCAGCCACTGGCCGATGAGCTGGGCATCGACGACCTGATCGCCGCCCCACTGGCCGTGCAACAGGGCTGCTACACCGGGGAGCTCAGCGGCCTACCCACCATCGGCCAGGGTAAAGCCGCGGGCATTCTCGCCTACGCCCTTGAGCACCCCATCGACACGGCCGACTGCTACGCCTATGGCGACGATATTTCTGACATACCCATGCTGGAAAGCGTGGGCAACCCCACCACGGTCAACCCCGATGCCACCCTGCGCAGCATCTGTCAGCAACGGCGCTGGCCGATCATCGAAGCTGCCTGAGCAGCCGTGCAGCGCCACGCCGTCCCCGTACGTCGTGGCCACTTCCCTCTGCCGCGCAACCGGAATGCCGGGCCCAACCGCCTGGTCGGACGGCAACGCCCTGCGTCTTGGTCTGCTGACTACCTGTACGAGGGAACAGTGATGCGTCGCCGCGCGGCGCTATAGCCTTAATTCAGTCTTGGTAAGCGCGCCCTATGGCGCACCCGTCAATGGCCACAGCGCTGGCCCCACGTTGAGAGAGCAAAATCATGAAAAGGATGTTGGCAGGCAAAATGGTTCCCGCGGTCGGCCTCGGCTGCATGGGCATGAGTGAGTTTTACGGCGAGACCGACGACGCACAGTCCCTGGCCACCCTGGAAGCCGCTCTGGAGCAAGGCTACCGCCACTTCGACACCTCCGACATGTATGGCAGCGGGCACAATGAAGAGCTGCTCGGCAAGTTCATCAAGCGCATCGGCGCCAAGCGCCAGGACGTGCTGATAGCCAGCAAGTTCGGCATCTACCGCGACCCGAGCGACAAATACCAGCTGCTGATCGAGGGTTCGCGCGACTACGTGAAGAAGGCCTGCGAGGCCTCGCTGAAACGTCTCAATGTCGAACAGATCGACCTGTACTACGTGCATCGTCGCGATCCCAACACGCCTATCGAGGAGACCGTCGGCGCTCTCGCCGAACTGGTCAAGGAAGGCAAGATCGGCGCCATCGGCCTGTCTGAAATGTCCCCCGAAACCCTGCGCAAGGCGCATGCGGTGCACCCCATCGCCGCGCTGCAGAGCGAGTATTCGCTGTGGTCGCGCGACCTCGAGCAGACCATGCTGCCGCTCTGCGAGCAGCTCGACATCGCCCTGGTCGCTTACAGCCCGCTTGGCCGTGGCTTCCTCACCGGCAAGCTGGACAAAACCCAGATCCAGCAATCCGACGCAGCCGCCGACTTCCGCGCCAAGCTGCCACGCTTCCAGGGCGAGAACTTCGACCACAACCTGGAGCTGGTCAAGACCCTGGAAAACATGAGCGCCGAACTGGGCTGCTCCACTGCGCAACTGGCCCTGGCCTGGCTGTTGGACCAGTACGCCAACCTGCACGTGATCCCCGGTACCAAGCGCATCGCCTACCTGCAGGGCAACTTCTCGGCGCAGGACGTCAAGCTCGACGCCGCAGCCTCGGCCATGCTGGGCAAGATCTTCGATCCTTCGGCCATCGCCGGCAAACGCTACCCAGACGCCATTCTTCAAGGCACCAATCTCTGACCAGGCCGCACCCGCCGGGCTGCTCGCGGCCCGGCTGATCGGTGCCACGCCCCTGCATGGAAACTTGCGCGATGAAACAGGACGTATTGATCGTCGGCGGCGGCCCCACCGGCATGACCCTGGCGCTGCAACTGCAGCGCTATGGCGTAGCCTTTCGCATCATCGAGAAACGTCGGCCAGAACCCTCGCCGTCCAAGGCGCTGAGCATCAACCCGGCCTCCCTGCAGTTGCTCAACGACTTCGGCCTGGCCGAGTCCCTGGTCGAACTGGGTCACAAGACCGAAGTCATCAACCTGCTGTATCACAACCGCGCGCTGACCCGCTCGCGCTTCAGCCGCCTGCAGCACAAATACCCGTTCTTCCTGATGCTGCCGCAGCCGGAAACCGAGCGCGTGCTGGAAGATCGGCTCAACGCCCTGGGTTACCGGATCGAACGCGACTGCGAACTGCTCGGCCTGGACCAGCACAACGACCGGGTGCACGTGACCCTGCGCAATGGCGCCCGGCAGGAAACAGCAGAATTCGCCTACGTCGCCGGTTGCGATGGCGGCCTGAGCAAGGTGCGCGAGTCGCTGGGTCTGAGCTTCGAAGGCTACGACTACCGCATGCACTTCCTCCTCGCCGACCTGCGTATCCGCTGGCCGGGTCGTCAGGAGGAAGGTCACTACTTCGTCCGCGACGATGGCTTCCTGATCCTGCTGCCGCTGAAGAGCGGCTACCACCGCATCGTGATCAAGGCCGAAGCCGAGTGCCCGCCTGGATATAAGCCCAGCCTGGAAGAAGTTCGCGAGTACATCGCCCGTTACCAGATCGAAGGCCTGGAGGTCGAAGATCCCATCTGGCTGTCCAGCGCGCCGTTCTATAACCGCAGCGCGCCGACCTTCCAGCAGGGCCGGGTGTTTATCGCCGGCGACGCCGCGCACCTGTTCAGCCCGATCGGCGGCTTCGGCATGAACTCCGGAATCGCCGACGCCTTCAACCTCGGCTGGAAGCTCGGCTACTGCCTCAATGGTTGCGGCAGTGACGCGCTGCTAGACAGCTACAACGCCGAGCGTCATCTCAACACGGCAAAACTGCTCGGCAAGACCGACCGCTCCACCTCACTGATCGCGCGCCTGGATCGCCACCAGAGCAGCGACGAGCAGGCTTTCCTGCCGCGCATGCACAACCGCGACTTCCTGCGCCTGTTCCCCTGGGAGTCTTCCGGCCTGAATCTGGCCTATGGTCCGGCAGACGCCCCGCCTCTACCAGGCCAAGTATTGCAGCCAGGCCGCCAACTGCCCTATGTCGCCGACAACGGCGTCGGTGGCGACAGCCTGGCACTGCTCGGCGGCGGTCGTCACAGCCTGTTTCTGGTACCGCCGCGTGATGCCGCCGGCCTACACGCCTGCCTGGCACTGATCGCTCAAGTGCAACAGGTCTGCCAGGACCGCATCCGCGTGCGCCTGCTCACCGACGCCAGCCATGATCGCCTGGCCCTACCCAGCGAACTCTGCCTGCGTGACGAGCGACAACACCTGCGCCACGCCTACGCATTGGCCGAGGGCGACTTCGTATTGGTACGGCCTGACCTGTACGTCGCCCAGAGCGGCCAACTGCAGCACAGCGCCACACTGTGGGACCAGCTGCAGCGCTTGCATGACTTCGCTGCGCCGCCATCCCTCGAACGTCTGGCTGGTTGAGCGGAGTTGCCGATGAACCTTTCCCGCCTGCGCCCCCTGGGCCAGATCGAAACCGCCATGGCCGGCCTGCACGAGCAGGCCGGCACCACCCAGACCAGTAGCTTGCTGAGTCTCGACGGCCCGCTGGATGCAGCGCTGCTGCGCGCTGCCGCGGCGTTACTGTGGCAGCGCCACCCATTGCTGCAAGCCAGCATCCAGGAAGACGGCAAAGGCCTGTACTACGCCCGCAACGCACACCTGGATGACCTGCCGATTCGCAGCCTGACGCTGCCCGACATCGGCGATACCCTCGCGCAACTGGAACAGGAGCTCAACCACCCACTCGACCCCAGCCGCGGCCTGTGGAAACTGGCCCTGCTCAGCGAGTCCGGGCAGCACCAGCACCACCTGATCCTGACCTGCCATCACGCCATCGTCGATGCGCTCAGCCTGACTCTGCTACTCGGCGAGCTGCTGCAGTTTTGCCAGGCACTGTTGCACGAATCAGCAACACCACCGGACCTCAGCACGCTGGCGCCGGCCCTGGAGCACTTCCTCGGCGCACACGGCCCAGCTCCGCTGCCCAGCCACCTGCCGGCGCCGGCTTACCAGCAGCGGGTTCCACTGGAACAACGGCGCACCCGTGTGCAGGTCCTCAGCCTGGCCACACCCCAGCTGCAACGCCTGCAGCGCGATGCCCGCGCTGCAGACCTGAGCCTCAACGCGCTGCTCGGCGCCGCCCTGCTGCAGGCCTGCGAGGCGATTGGCCTGGGTCAGCAGATCCGCCTGAACAGTGCGATTTCATTGCGCCACCGCGCGGCCCAGCCCATCGCCAACGATCAGCTCGGCTGCTACATCGGCGTGGTCGGCTGCGACCTGCAAGTGGACGGACGATCCCTGCTGGCCTTGGCCCAGGATTACCAACAGCAATTGCAACAGGCCTTGCAGCACGCCGATCGGGCCAATCCCGGCGCCAGCCTGGCGCAAGTGCGCCAGCGCTGCGCTCAGTT
>JBFKAF010000331.1:0-4553 GCA_041621735.1 Pseudomonas sp. | reverse complement strand
GGCAGTGCCTTGGAGGTGGCTTCCCAGGCAGCGGCGTCCTTGATCGGCTGAACCTTGGCGTACTGTTCCTGCGGCAGCAGCTTGGCTTGCACCTCGGCCGGCAGGGTCAGGTGCTCGGCGCGGATCGGCCGGGCATTGCCTTTGGCCAGGTTGATCTGCCCGGCATCGCTGAGGATGTACTCGCGGGCCAGCTTGGCGGCGTTGGGGTGCTTGGCGAACTTGTTGATGATGGTGCTGTAGCCGGAAATCACCGAACCGTCGGACGGGATCAGCACTTCGAAGCGGCTGGGGTCGATCTGGTCGCGGTAGCTCAGACCGTTGAAGTCCCACACCACGCCGACTTCCACTTCACCTTTTTCCAGGGTCTGGATGGTCGGGTTGGCCAGCGACAGGCGGCCTTGCTTGGCCAGGTCGCCGAACAGTTCCAGGCCCGGTTTGATGTTGCTTTCGTTACCGCCCATGGCGATGGACGCGGCGAGCACGCCGTTCACCGCTTGCGCCGCGGTGCTGACGTCGCCGGCGGCGACTTTGTAGCTGCCGGTTTTCAGGTCGGCCCAGCTCTTCGGTATATCCTTGACCAGTTGCTTATTGACGATGAAGGCGATGGAGCCGGTGTAGGCGAGCATCCAGTGGCCGTCCTGATCCTTGGCCCAATCCGGGATCTGCGCCCAGGTGCTTGGCTTGTACGGCTGGGTCACGCCTTGCTGCACGGCAATCGGCCCGAATGCCGCGCCGACGTCGCCGATATCGGCGCTGGCGTTGTCTTTCTCGGCGGCGAACTTGGCGATTTCCTGGGCCGAACTCATGTCGGTGTCCATATGCTTGAGGTTGTACAGCTTGGCCAGATCGACCCAGGTGTCCTTCCAGTTGGCCCAACTGTCCGGCATGCCCACGCTATTCACCGCGCCTTCGGCCCTGGCGGCTTGCTCCAGCGCCTTGAGGTCGGTCTCGTTGGCCATGGCCGAAGTCGCCAGGGCGATGGTCGAGCCCAGTAGTGAAGCCAGCAGCAACTGTTTCATTCGAAACTCCTTTGCATTGAGAAGGTGTTGGTCTAGATCAGCAGGAACCCAGCCAATCTAGGCGCTACAGATGACATTTTTATGTCGTCACTCACCTGGTGCTGCTTTTCGAGCCGTGGCAGGCGGGTGCACATCTAGCGTAGACCATGCGTATCCGCTTGTTTTCGACGGGTCTGATGGCGCCTCAGGCCGGCGTTTCTCCGCTTGCCTAGGTGTCTTGTCATCTACCAGTCATCTAGGCTGCTTAAGATTGCAATGAACTGCGGCATGGGCCGCGCCCGTCCGGGGATGGATGGGTTTGGACTAGTCCAGTAGAGGATTGTCGATGCGCGATACAGCGCCACGAGCGGTAACCGCGATTTGCCGGGCCTTGCAGGAACAGATCGAGCATGGCCTGCTGGCCTCCGGCAGCCAGCTGCCGGCCGAGCGCAAGCTCAGCGAAGTGTTCGATACCACCCGGATTACCCTGCGCGAGGCGCTCAGCCAGCTGGAGGCGCAGGGCTTGATCTATCGCGAAGAGCGCCGTGGCTGGTTCGTCTCGCCGGCGCGGGTGGCCTACAACCCGCTGGTGCGCACGCATTTCCATGCGATGGTGGCGGAGCAGGGGCGGGTGCCGGCAACCGAAGTGCTGAGTGCGCGGCTGATGCCGGCGACTGCGGAAATCTGCCAGCTACTGGACTTGCCGGGGTTGTCCAGCGTGTACCAGATCCGCCGGGCGCGACGCATTGACGGGCGCCTGGTGCTGTATGTCGAGCATTACCTCAACCCGGCGTACTTTCCCGGCGTGCTGGAGTTCGACCTGACCCGTTCGCTGACCGATCTGTATGCCAGCGAATACGGCATTCACTACGGCCGGGTGCGCTTCGACATGGTGCCGACCGCCCTGCACACGGAAGCGGCGGCGGCCCTGAAGGTGGCGGCGGGCAGCCCGGCGCTGCGCATCGTGCGGGTCAATCGCGATCAGCATGGGCGCTTGATCGACTGCGACCTGGAGTTCTGGCGCCACGATGCGCTGCACGTAAGCGTCGAGGTGCCGGAGTAGCGGCTAATCCAGCAACGCTTATAACCTACCGATCACTCTACCCATGGCAGCCGTATATGGCCTGTATGGTCGCGCAACCTTAACGGCGCTTCTCGTCCCGCCTAGGGCAGCTCGGGGCTGGCGTAGAAGGCCGTCAGTACCTTGACCAGATGAGCCAGGTCATGGCTGCCGGCCAGTTCGCGGATCGAGTGCATGGCGAAGGTCGGCAGGCCGATGTCGACGGTGCGCACGCCCAGCTGGCTGGCGGTGATCGGACCGATGGTCGAGCCGCAGGCCATGTCGCTGCGCACCACGAAACTCTGCACTGGCACTTCGTTTTCCAGGCACAGGTGGCGGAAGAACCCGGCGCTCTCGCTGTTGGTGGCGTAGCGCTGGTTGCTGTTGATCTTGATCACCGGGCCGGCGTTGAGCTTCGGCCCGTGGTTCTCGTCGTGCTTGTCGGCATAGTTGGGGTGCACGGCGTGGGCGTTGTCGGCCGACACCAGCAGCGAGTGCTGGATGCAGCGGACGAAGTCATCGCCCTCCGGCAGCACGCGGCGCAGCACCTGCTCGAGCATCGGCCCGTCGGCGCCACAGGCCGAACTGGAGCCGACTTCCTCATGGTCGTTGCACACCAGCACGCAGCTTTCCGCGTCGGGCGCGGCGAGCAGCGCTTGCAGGCCGGCGTAGCAGGACAGCAGGTTGTCCAGGCGCGCGCCGGCGATGAAGTCGTTACTCAGGCCGATCACGGCAGCAGACTGGGTGTCGTAGAAACTCAGCTCGTAGTCGAGCACCGCATCGGCGTTGAGGCCATGTTCCTGAGCTAGCTGGTTGGCCAGCAAGGCGCGGAAGTCGGCTTTGTCGGCACCGGCGAGCTGGGCGAGAATCGGTGGCAGCTCGTTTTGCGGGTTGATCGCCCAGCCCTGGTTGGCCTCGCGGTTGAGGTGGATGGCCAGGTTGGGGATCACCGCAATCGGGTTCTGGAAGTCGATCAGCTGGCTTTCAACCTTGCCGTCCCGGCGGAAGGTCACGCGCCCGGCCAGCGACAGGTCGCGGTCGAACCAGGGCGCGAGCAGGGCGCCGCCGTAGACTTCCACGCCGAGCTGGAAAAAGTCCTGACGTTGCAGTTCCGGCTGCGGCTTGACGCGCAGGCAGGGGCTGTCGGTGTGGGCACCGACCAGGCGGATGCCGGCTTCGATGGGCGGGCGCTTGCCCAGCTGGAAGGCGATGATCGCCGAGTCGTTGCGGGTGACGTAGTAGCGGCCGCCGGCCTCGGTGTGCCAGGGCGCGCGCTCGTCCAGGCGCTGATAACCGGCTGCTTCCAGGCGTTGGGCCAAACTGGCGGTGGCGTGGAAGGGGGTGGGTGAGGCCTTGAGGAAATCGATCAGGCCTTGGTTCAGTTCGTCGCGCATGGGGCACTCCTGGCAGCAATGCGCGGAGTTTATCGGATTTGCTCCGTTTATAGGGGCGCGAGTGGATCAGGCCGGGATGCTGATCAGGCTCAATAGATGACCGTCGACCGTGGCGAACTGGCCGTCCAGCTCGCTGCCCGCCGGCCAGTCGTCCGCCAGGTCAAGCAACAGGCGCAGGCGTGCGCCGCCGTTGTCGGAGTGGTGCAGCAGTTCGGCGTCCTGGAAATAGAAGCGTCGTAGCACCAGGGGGTAGAGCGCCTTGAACAGGCTTTCCTTGAGCGAGAAGGTCAGGCTGACCCGCCAGGCGCGCTGCTCGACGGGCAGCGCCTGCAACCTGAGCAATTCAGCAGGGGTGAGGATTTCCGCGGCCAGGCGCTCGGCGCGGCTGGCGGGCAGCGGCTGCTCGACATCCAGGCCGAGGCCGCGCCAGTCGCCGGCTTGCGCCACCACGGCGGCGGCCCAGCCCTTGCCATGGGTAATCGAGCCGACCAGGCCGCTCGGCCATTGTGGCGCGCGGTCGCTGCCAACCGTCGGCACCTCGGCCGCACCCGTCAAACGGCGCAACGCCTCGCGCGCGCACAGGCGACCGGCGAGGTATTCGCTCTGCCGTTTGGCCACCCCCGCTACCGGCGTAATGGCGCAGCGGCTGAAATCCTCGGCGCCCAGCAGCGCGGGATCGAAGCAGGCGCTGACCAGCTGCACGCCGGTGAGCGTCTGCGGCAGCGGCCAATGGGCGTTCAGGGCAGGGCAGCAAGGGGGCAGGTAGAGGTCGTTCATCCGCGCATTCTGCCGTGCGCCGCGCATGCCGGCCAGTCGCAGGCGCGGTTATATTTCTTTGCACGGCGGCAACAAAGCTCAACGGTGAGGCGGGCGGGATTTTGTCAGACTGGCCGCTGTGTTCCTTCGGGGACGCAGGTGAGGTTGTTGTCGGGGCCTGTGTGAGCCGGTTTCGACGTTTTCTCTAGATTGAGTACGGGAGCCCGAATGGACTCCCGTTTTTTTTTGTGCGCCCGGCAGGGCGCATTCACTCGGAGGTGAAAGTCCTCCACACACCCGGCAAGGGGAAGTGTTAGCCAGAGGCAAGGGTGTCGCGGGTGACTG
>JBFKAF010000330.1:0-4553 GCA_041621735.1 Pseudomonas sp. | reverse complement strand
TGACACGCCAGTTTTCTCGCGGGTGGCTGTTGCGCGGCTGTGCTGGGTTTCGCTGCGCTCTACGCCAGCCTAAGGGGTGGGTGCAATGCTATCGGCGGAATTCTGCCGATTACCGACTGCAGAATGGCGAGACTTCGCCAGCTGATGCGCACTGGGTCACAGCCATTTCTCTGCTAGGCAAGGGCTCGAGCGTCTCCACGCTCTTGGCATAGGCATTGCGATACAGAGCGGGCGCTGCCTGGACCTGCACGCGAGCCGAGCGTCGCGGCAGGAACATTGGCAAAGCCAAGTCGCACCCCAGGAACAGAGTGCAGCGAGCGCTCGCACCGTTCGGGAATACCCATAACAAGAAAGGACAGCCGCATGTTCAAGTCGATGTTCGCCATGGCCGCCTGCGCCCTGGCCTTAGCTGCTACCAGCGTCAACGGTGCCCAGGACCCGGGCCCGATTCTGATCAAGTTCGCCCACGTGGTCGCCGATAGCACGCCCAAGGGCCAGGGTGCCCTGTTGTTCAAACGCCTGGTCGAAGAACGCCTGGCCGGCAAGGTCAAGGTTGAGGTGTATGCCAACTCCTCGCTGTATGGCGACGCAGACGAACTGGAGGCACTGCGCAACGACCAGGTACAGCTGCTGGCACCCTCCCTGGCCAAGTTCGGCCAGTACACCAAGCAGTTGCAGGTCTTCGACCTGCCGTTCCTGTTCGATGACCTGGACGCGGTCAACCGCTTCCAGAAACGCGCCAAAGGCCGCCAACTGCTGCGTTCCATGGAAGCGCAGGACATCGTCGGCCTGGCCTATTGGCATAACGGCATGAAGCAGCTGTCGGCGAGCAAGACCCTGTTGATGCCCGCCGATGCCGCGGGCTTGAGCTTTCGTATCCAGCCTTCGCAGGTGCTCGAGGCGCAGTTCCAGCAGCTCGCCGCCACCCCCGTGGTACTACCGTTCGCCGAAGTGTTCGACGCCCTGCAAAAGGGTCAGGTGCAAGGCGCAGAGAACCCCTGGTCGAATATCTACAGCAAGAAATTGCACAGCGTGCAGCCCTATATCACCGAAACCAACCACGGCGTGCTCGACTACATGCTGGTGAGCAATCCGCGCTTCTGGTACCGCATTCCCCATGGCATTCGGGTCGAATTGGAAGGGATCATCGACGAGGTCACCTATACGGTGAATCGCCAGGCCGAGGCCGACAACCTGGCCGACCGGCAGCGTATCGAGGCCTCCGGCGTCAGCCAGGTGTTGAGCCTCAACGCAGAGCAGCGCGAGGCCTGGCGCAGCGCCATGCGCCCGGTATGGCAACGTTTCGAGACCGAGATCGGTGCCGATGTGCTGAAAGCCGCACAAACCGTCAATCGCAAACAGCGCCAGTGATCGGGGCATTCGCTCGGGCCTGCTGCTGTAAACCCACACAGGCCACTAGGCTCCGCGCCTCACGTCCCGCCGGCCAACCATCGAGCCTTGCCCGGCTCTCGAGTGATTTCGCCTACGCGGCGGCTTCGATGGCCTGCATGAACTGCTTCGCCGGTAACGGATGCCCCAGCAGAAAGCCTTGCAATGAGTTGCAGCCCAGATCGGTCAGGAAGTCCTGCTGCTGACGCGTTTCCACGCCTTCGGCGACGATGCGCAGGTTCAACGCCTGGCCCAGGGCGACGATAGCGGAAATGATCGCGGCGTCATCGCCATCGTGGACCAGGTCGCGCACGAAGCCTCGGTCTATCTTCAACTCGTTGGCCGGTAAGCGCTTGAGGTAGAGCAGACTCGAATAGCCGGTGCCAAAGTCGTCGATGGACAGATCGACGCCCATTTCCGCCAACTGCTTGAGCACCTGCAGACTGGCGTCGGCATCGCTCATGGCCGTGGTCTCGGTGATTTCCAGGGTCAGGCAGTTGGCCGGCAGTTGATGTTGCGCAAGGGCATTGGCGACACTCTCGACCAATCCGGCATGACAGAACTGCAAGGCCGAGAGATTGACCGCCACCCGCCAGTCACGAAATCCCTGCTCATACCATTGGCGCATCTGCCGGCAGGCTTGATGCAGGACCCAGTCGCCGATGGCGATGATCAACCCGGTCTTCTCGGCCAGACCGATAAACTCGATTGGCGGCACCAGTCCGCGCTCGGGGTGTTGCCAGCGCAACAGGGCTTCGGCGCCGACCGGGCGACCGTTAACGGCGTCGAACTTGGGTTGGTAATGCAGGCAGAACTCTTCGCGCTCCAAGCCCAGGCGCAGGTCGTTGAGCAACTGCAGTTGATTGCGTGCGTTGGTATTCATCGAAGCTTCGAAGAAGCTGTAACCGTTTTTGCCGGCGCCTTTGGCGTGATACATGGCGGCGTCGGCATTCATCAGCAGTTCCTGCTGGTTCGCCCCATCGCCTGGGTACAAGGCGATGCCGACGCTGGTCGACACGCGCAGTTCATGCTCGCCGACCTGAAACGCCTGGCTGACCAGACTGACGATCTGCTCGGCGACACTCACCGCATCGTTCGGTTCGCGTAATTCGGCCAGCAGCACGAATTCATCGCCGCCGACCCGTGCCAGGGTGTCCTGGGCGCGCAAGCGCTCGCGCAGACGCAGGCCAACCTCGTGCAGCAACTGATCGCCGACATGGTGGCCGTAAGCGTCATTGACCGGCTTGAAACCATCCAGATCCATGAACATCAGCGCAAAGTGACCACCGTTGCGCGCCATCTTGTGGATGCTCTGCTGGATGCGGTCCTCCAACAGCAGGCGATTGGGCAGCTTGGTCAGGCTGTCATGCAGCGCCAGTTCAGTCAGCTCCTGATTGGCCTCGGCCAGCGAGTTGTTCAACTCGGCGGTGCGTTGTTCGAGACGCGCGTCGAGCACCGAGGTCAGCAGGGCAATCGTCAGTACGGCCAAGGTCACGACAATAATCAGGCTGGCCAGCCAGACGCTGTTCAGGCCGCTATTGGCGGCGGCGCAAAAGCTGTCGAGCGGAAAGTTCGCCGCGGCCATGCCGGTGTAGTGCATGCCGACAATGGCCAGGCCCATGATCACGGCCGCACCGGCGCGCAGAAGGCGTACCAAGGGCGAGTGCTGGCGCAAGCGAAAGGCAATCCACAGGGCCGCCGCCGAGGCTGCCACGGCGATCAACAACGACAGGCCAAACAGCACTGGGTCGTACTCGATACCCGGTTGCAGCAACAAGGCGTGCATGCCGAGGTAATGCATCGTGCTGATCCCCGCGCCCATCGCCAAGGCGCCAAGCAACCAGTGCCACAGGGGCATCTGCGCCTGGCTGACCAGCCACAGGGCAAAACCCGAGGCGAGTATGGCTACCGCCAGCGACAGCAGGGTAATGCTCAGGTCATAGCCCAGGGGAATGGGCAGGCTGAACGCCAGCATGCCGATAAAGTGCATCGACCAGATACCGATCCCCATCGACACCGCGCCACCGCAGATCCACAGCGGTACGGCCGGGCCCGTGGCGGTGGTGACACGCCCCGCCAGGTCGAGCGCGGTATACGACGCCAGAATAGCCACGGCCAGGGAAATCAGTACCAGAACGAAGTCGTAGTTACCGGTCAGCATTGCAAATCTCTACAGCGCTCTGATGAGCAGATGGGCGCCCTTTACAGGCGCCCGGCATTCTAACGACTACTCACCCTAGCGACTACTCACCGCCACCACGCCACAGCGCCAGCCACTCGTTCGCAGCACAACGTTGCGAGCGGCTTCGTCCCCTGCTGCGGCAGCGTTTCGCCGATGGGCGCCGATTGACGGCAAGCCTGAGCGAGGTTGCCGACAGTGGCGAGGCAATAGCGAACCGCCGCGCCTGCTCGACTAAGCTGAATATGAGCCTGTTCAAGCGCCTGAACATTCAGCCAGTACCTGCCCGCAGCGCAAGCGGAGAACCGGCGCGACAGGTTCGACAGCACTGCTGTTGCGCCAGCCTACGGAGCATCCCTCCCGAAGGAGCCCTGCCATGAGCCCAGAGTATCCCTTGCTGTTTGCCTTGCGCGGCGACCAGGACTATGGCGCGCGCGTGGCGCAACGACTCGGTTGCCATCTGGCGACGCATGAGGAGCAGCTGTTCGAGGATGGCGAGCACAAGAGCCGCGCGCTGGTTCCGGTCAATGGTCGCCAGGTGGTTGTTATCCACGGGCTCTACGCCGATGGCGAGTACAGCGTCCACGACAAGCTCTGTCGCCTGATGTTTTTCTGCGCCGCGCTGAAGGACGCCGGAGCCCGTCGGGTGCAGGTGATCGCGCCCTACCTGTGCTATGCGCGCAAGGAACGCCGCACCGAACCCCAGGACCCGATCATCAGCCGCTACGTCGCCACCCTGCTCGAAGCCAGCGGGGTCGACCGGCTATCGACCCTGGAGGTGCATAACCTGGCCGCCTTCGACAATGCCTTCCGCATTGCCACCCAGCACCTGCACAGCGCCGAACTGTTCGCCGAGCATTTCGCCGATTTGGTCGGCGCCGCCGAAGTGGTGGCGGTCTCTCCCGACAGCGGCGGGATCAAGCGCGCCGAGCAGTTTCGTCAAGCCCTCGAACGCCGTTTGGGGCGGCCCGTGAGTGGCGCCATA
>JBFKAF010000329.1:0-4556 GCA_041621735.1 Pseudomonas sp. | reverse complement strand
TGCGTGGCGTTTTCCGAGAAGACCACAATATGTTCCGCGAAATGGCGCGGCGTTTCGTTGATCGCGAAATCGTTCCGTACCTGCATGAGTGGGAAAAGAATGGCATCGTGCCCAAGGACATCTGGCTCAAGGCCGGTGAACTGGGACTGCTGTGTTCGACCGTGCCAGAGGAGTACGGCGGATCAGGCGGCGATTTCGGTCACTCGGCGGTGATGATCGAGGAGCTGGCCAGGGCTAACGCCACCGCAGTGGGCTTCACCACCCATTCGGAGATCGTCGCGCCCTACATCGTGGCCTACGGCAGTGAAGAGCAAAAACTCAAGTGGCTGCCGCGCATGGTCAGTGGCGAGCTGATCGGGGTGATCGCCATGAGCGAGCCGGGCATCGGCAGCGATTTGCGTTCCATGCGCACCCTGGCTCGCCGCGATGGCGACGACTACATCGTCTCCGGACAGAAGACCTTCATCACCAACGGTGGCAACGCCGGGCTGATGGTCACCGCTACCAAGCTCGATCCGGCGGCCAAGGAACTGACGCTGATCTGTATCGAGGAAGATCGCAAGGGCTTTTCCAAGGGACGTTTGCTGGAAAAAATCGGCTTGAAGGGCCAGGACACCGCCGAGCTGTTCTTCGACGAAGTGCGGGTGCCGGCGAGTAACCGCCTGGGCGAAGAAGGCCAGGGCTTCAAGTACCTCACCCACCAGTTGGCCTGGGAGCGGTTGATCATCGCCATCCGTGCGGCGCAGTCGATCCACACGCTGCTCGAAGAAACCATCGACTACACCCGTGAGCGCAAGGTCTTCGGCAAGCCGGTGCTGGATTTCCAGAACACCCGCTTCAAGCTCGCCGAGGCTAAGGCGCAGGCGACCATGTTGCGGGTGTTCGTCGACGACTGCCTGGCCAAGGTGATGCGCGGCGAGCTGGCTCCGGACGTCGCGGCCATGGCCAAGCTGCTCGGTTCGGAAATGCAGGGCAAGCTGCTCGATGAGTTCCTCCAGCTGCATGGTGGCTACGGTTTCATGAGCGAATACAAGATCAGCCGCGCCTGGGTCGATGCGCGGGTGGCGCGTATCTATGGCGGCACCTCGGAAATCATGAAGGAAATCATCGGCCGCACGCTGTGAAATGCCGTTGACCGGTTCTCGCAGGATCAGTCGTTGAGGAGTTTGCCATGATGTTGCTTCGCTCTACCCTGCTCCTGTTCCTGGGGCTGTTTTGGTTGTCGGGCGTAGCCGCGCAGGAGACGCTCGAACAACGTTACGCCCCCGAGGCTGAGCGAGCCAAAGCCCTGTTGGACAAGGCCGTGGCGCATTACAGCGCGAACGGCGACGCGGCGTTGGCAGCGTTCAGTCGTCAGGGCGAGTTCATCGACGGCGAGTTGTATGTCTATGTCCTGGATACTGCCGGGGTGATGCTGGCCAGCGGTGGGCCTTCGGTGAACCTGGTCGGGCGCAATATCAGTAGTGCGCTGAACGAAGGGCTCAACGCGGCTTTTCAGGAGGCCTTGAGCCTGCCTGACAGTGGCGCGGTGCACCGCGCCGAATACCGCTGGATGAACTGGAACGACGGCAAGGTCGAACGCAAGCACGTGTTCTTTCGGCGTATCGGCGAGCGCATTTTTGCGGTTGGTTACTACATGCCGCGCGCCAGCCCGGAGGAGGCGGCGAGTCTGCTGGAGCGGGCCGCCGCTGCCGTGGCCGAGAACCCCAAGGAAACCTTCAGGCGGATCAACGGCCTGGATGCGAGCTTTATTCGCGACGATCTTTACGTATTCGTCGCCGATCTACGAACGGAGCGCTACGTCGCGCACGGCTACAACCTGAGAATGGTTGGCACCGACTTCCGTGCCGTGCAGTCGGACGATCGTGTGCCTATCGGCGAGCAGATGCTCGAGATCGTCAACGGCAAAGGCGAGGGCGAACTCACCTACTTGTGGCGCAACCCGGTGACTGGGCGCAGCGAGAGCAAGAGCACCTTGATCCGTAAGGTCGGCGACTATGCGGTTGCCGTGGGGTATTACCAGAAGCCGCGCTGAGTTCGGCTGGGCCGCGGGCGCCGCGCATGTCGTCCGCCCGATTAACCGTCTAGGGCAGCGAACCCACGTCGCCATGGCGCGGCCGGCCGGGACTCGGCGTAAGGCTCGGGCTGGAGGATCAACGCCGGTCGAGGATTCAGTCGTCCTATGCTCTATATCCTGCCCGTACTGGCCGCGCTGATCTGGGCCGGCAGTACCGTGGTCAATCGCCTGGCGGTCGGCGCTATCGACCCGGCGGCCATTTCCTTCTATCGCTGGTTGCTGGCCTTTGTGTTGCTCAGCCCCTGGCTGCTGCCCGGGGTTTGGCGGCAGCGGCAGTTGATCGCGCGGCACTTCTGGCAGCTGTTCAGCCTCGGCGTGCTTGGCATGGCGCTGTACCAATCGCTGGCCTATTTCGCGGCGCATACGGTTTCAGCCATGTCGATGGGGTTGATTCTCGGCACCATGCCGCTGTTGACCATTCTCCTCGCCATCCCGCTGCTGCGCACCCGGCCCACGCCGGGTGTCTGTTTTGGCGGGCTGCTTTCATTCGTTGGCTTAGCGCTGCTTATCAGCGCGGGGCAACCCAGTCAGCTGTGGGTGGAGGGGATGGGCCAGGGCGAGCTGATGATGCTACTGGCCTCGGTCTCCTATGCCTTGTATTGCCTGCTGCTGAAACGCTGGCAGTTGCCGGTTTCTACCTGGGTGGCACTCTATGTGCAGATATTCTGCGGCCTGCTGGTGCTGATTCCAGCCTTCCTGCTCGCCGCCTCGGTGCAACTGACCGCACAGAACATCCCCTTGGTGGTCTATGCCGGGCTTCTCGCATCGGGGCTGGCGCCGGGCCTGTGGAATTACGCACTGGCTATCCTGGGCGCGGAGCGGATCGCCGTGTTCATGAACCTGGTGCCGCTGTTCACCGCCGTGCTCGCGGTGCTCATGCTCGACGAGGCCTTGCACGGTTACCACGCCATCGGTGGCGGGTTGATCCTGTGCGGTATTGCACTGGCGCAGGGGTGGCTCAAGCCAGCCGTCGAGCCACTGCCGCAGGACGACTCATCCAGCGCCTATCCGCCGAGCAATCGTCCTGACAGCTGAGCTGCGATTGGAGACTCAGAGAGAGCCGGGCATGTCCAGTTTGAGCAGCTGGATGGCATTGCCGCTGCGAATTTTTTCGCGCTCGCTGTCGTCGAGTCCCAGGCCTGCGGTGAGATCGCCATGCTCGTAGGCGCCGCCAAAATTGGTGCCGTAGACCAGCCTGTCCACTCCGACCACCTCTGCGACGCCACGGCGCAGGCCCGGCGCATGTACATCGAGGTCGAAGTAGAAGTTCGTCATATAGTCCATGAGTGGCTTCTGATTACGGGCATCCGGCGCCATGGCCCGGTTCAACTCGCTCAAGCGGCCGAGTTGGAACACCGCCATACCGCCGGCATGGGTGATGTAGGCCTTGAGGTTGGGGAAGGCGTCCAGCGCGCCGCCACAGATCAGGTACCAGAAGAACAGGGTTTCATCGACACAATCGCCGACGATGGAGGTCGTCTCGAATTTGTCGTCGCTGTGCTTGTCGCCCCAGTACATCGACTGATTGAAGCCATGCACCATGATCGGCACATCCAGTTGGGCGATCTTTTCCCACACCGGGAACAGGCGTTCGTCGTACGTCTCGATGCCGTTGAAATTAGTCCCGCCGACGCACACGCCCTTGGCGCCCAACTGGGTGACGGCGCGCTCGATTTCCTCCACCGCGGCAGCCGGCTCGGCCAGGTTGGCATGGCACCAGAAGTCGAAGTGCGCCGGGTCCTGGCGGCAATAGGCGGACATTTCATCGTTGCAGATCCGCGCGTATTCGCTGCCGAACTCGTCAGCCCAGTACATGAAGGCATGCGAGGGGGCCGACAACACCAGTTTGTCCACTCCGCGCTCGGCCATCAGCTTGCGTCGACTCTCGTGGGTCATGCGTGCCAGCAGGTTGGCTTCGGCCTCTTCATCGTTGGCGGCCTTGGACGGTTGCTTGGTGCCTAGGGAGAAGTGGCCGACGGTGAAGCCCGTGGTTTTCATGAAGGGGCCCCAGAACGCGTGGCGATTGAGCATGCCCTTGGTCACAAGGTGAGCGTGTATATCGATCAGCATCTGTGTACTCCTTTATCTCGGTGATCTGCACCGCAGCGACAGACACGCCCAGCCGGTGTTCGGCCTGGAGTCGCTCCGGGAGGCTGACTGGACTATAAATTACATGAACAAAAATTGTAAATATGTTCATATAATCATGAGCTGTGTCGCGGCGAGCGAGGCTGGTCAGCTCGGCGGACAGACACGTCTGACTTTTCCGGCCACTGGCCTGAACCCGGAGAACAATAATGATCAAGACATGGTTCATCACTGGCGCGTCGCGCGGCATCGGTGCGGAAATCGCCAAGGCTGTGCTGGCTGCCGGCGACAATGTGGTCGCCTCGGGCCGCAATCTGGCCCGGCTCGAAACCCTGTATGGCTGCTATGGCGAGCGGGTGCTGTCGGTGCAATTGGATGTTGCCCAGGAGGG
>JBFKAF010000328.1:0-4576 GCA_041621735.1 Pseudomonas sp. | reverse complement strand
GCGGCGTGCAGGCACTGGCGTGGCGACAGCACGCCGGCGGCGAGGTAGGCCGACAGCTGGCTGGTGCCGGGTATCGCGGGGATGTCGCGGTGCTGCTGGTAATAGTCGATGCGCTCCTCGGCGAAGCTGTGCAGACGCTGCTCGGCCTCCAGTTCGCCCGCCGGCCAGAGTTGCCGCAGGGCAGCACTGGGCGCCGCAAAGCCGCTCACTGCGGTTGGGATCACATCATTGGCGATGGCCAGCGGCGCCTGCGCCGCGGGTGTTCCGAGCAGTGGCGGCAGGGCGGCGTGCAGGCGCTGATAGCAGACCTTGCGGAACTGGCTGTAGACCTGAAAGTAACCGCCACTCTGGGTCAGCACGCTGCCAGGCTTGAACAGCAGCTGGTCCAGGTGCTCGTGCAGCACAATGTCCTGTTGCTGCAGCCTCTGCGCCACGGCCTGGTCGCGCCGCTGTTCGTGCGCGCCGTATTCCTGATTGACGCGCACCGCGCTGATCCGCAGGTGCTGGCACAGCTCGCCGATCACCTGTGGCGCGGCGCTCCAGTCGTCTGCCTGACGGATCAGCAGCGGCACGTTCAGCTTGGCCAGTGCCGCAGCCAGTTCCTGCAGGTTGCGCAACCAGAAGTCGACCTTGCAGGCCGCGTCGTCATGCGCACGCCATTGCCCGGGGCTGAGCAGGAACAGCCCCAGGGTCGGCCCGGCAGCCATGGCGGCGGCCAGGGCGCTGTTGTCCTGTATGCGCAGGTCGCTGCGAAACCACATCAGTTGCGGCATGGGAATCCTTATGTCCGGTCTAGCAGATGGCGGCCGGCCAGTGCGGTCAGCGCTGCGAGGGGGCCATCGGCCAGGTTGAAGTCGGGGTGTTGTTGACTGAGTACGAGCAATTCCTGGCGATGGATGTTTACCGTGGGGCCGACAATCAGGCAGGGGCAATCGCTGCCCGCGACCAGCCGCGCCAGATGCGCCGTGTTGAGCGCCTGGCTGGAATACAGCAGCAGGGCGCGCGGTTTGATCAGCTCGGTCGCCAGGGCCAGTTCGGCGGGTGGAATCGGCCAGTCGAACACCTCCACCGGGCAATCGGCACTGCTGGCCAGCCAGGCGCTGAGCCACAGCCCCGGCTCCATCGGCAGCTCGGAGATATTGACCAGTAATAGAGGGGCGCCGCCGTGCTGACGGTTGTTGTGGTACAGCCGTGCACCGAGTTTGCTGCGCAGCCAGGAGTAGAAAAACACTCGCTCGGCCTCGGCACCGAACTGGTTGCGCCAACGCAGTTGCAGTTCGTCGAGCAGCGGTATCAGCAGGTGTTGGCACAGGGTATAGGGTGGGTAGAGGGCCAGTTCGCGGTTGAAGCGATCGTCCAGTCGGCGTTCGGCCAGAGCGCCGATCACCTGCAGCAGCTCTTCGCGGGTCTGTTGCCACTGGCAAGTGCTCTGGGTCGCGGCGGGCTGTTCGCTGCGTAGCAGCCCCTTGACCTGGCTGACCGACACGCCACGCTCGAGCCAGGCGAGAATCGCCTGAATGCGTGCGACCTGCTCGGCCGAGTACAGGCGATGGCCCTTGGCCGTGCGTTGCGGCACGACCAGGCCGTAGCGCCGCTCCCAGGCGCGCAGGGTCACCGGGTTGACCCCGGTAACGCGGGCCACTTCGCGAATCGGCAGCAGGCCCTCGGCCCGCGCAGGATGATAACCAGCGCTGGGCCGAGAGGGCTCGGCAGTGCTGTTCTTGGTGTTCATAGTGCATTACGCAGGCTGAGGTTTTCCGGGTGCGGTTGCAGGTAAGCCTGCTGCGCGAGGTAACGGTCGGGATGCCGACGCAAGTGGTGCTTGAGCAGGGTCAGCGGGACCACCAAGGGCACGAAGCCGAGACGGTATTGGCTGATCAGCTGCTGTATTTCCTGCTTGTCCTCACCGCTCAGCGCGCGCTTGAGATAGCCGCTGAGGTGCTGCAACACATTGCTGTGGGTGCGCCGGGTCGCGCACTGTTTGAGCGCCGCCATCAGTTCACTGAAATAGCGCGGGGCCAAGTCCGCCAGGTCATGCTGACCGAGGTCGCCGAGCAGGCGGCCAAGGGCCTTGTACTGCAGCGGGTTGGTGGCCATCAGCAGGTACTTGTAGCGCGAGTGGAAGGCGATCAGCGTCTGCCGCGTCAGGCCCGCACGCAGCAGTTGCTGCCACTCGGCATAGGCGAACACACGGGTCAGGAAGTTTTCGCGCAGGACCGGGTCGTTGAGCCGGCCGTCTTCTTCCACCGGCAGGTCCGGGCGGCGCGCGCAGAACGCCTCGGCATAGATGCCGCGACCCTTGGGTTCGCTGGGGCGACCGTTATTCTGGTAGACCTTGACCCGTTCCAGGCCGCATGACGGCGACTGTTGCATGAAGATGTAGCCGCAGATGTCATCCAGCCCGGCGGCCATCTGTGCGCCGTATAGGGCAAGCGGCTCGGTGACATCCTGCTCGCGCTGCACGCTGCCGACTGCCCGCGGTGCGGCCGGGTCGCCGACCAGACGAATCGGCTCGCGCGGGGTGTCGAGGCCTATGGCTACTTCGGGGCAGAGCGGGACGAAGTCGAAGTACTCGCTGAGCGTGCGACTGCACAGCCGCGATTCCTTATGGCCGCCGTTGTAGCGCACCTCGGCACCGAGCAAGCAGGCGCTGATCGCGAGTTTGGGTTTGCTGGGGGCTGAGTGGTGCGGATTCATGGCGCAACCTCTGATGAATACTTGTACATCTAGAATTTGATGTACAACTTTATTGCATCATAGGCGCGATATTGTTCATGTACAAATTATTTGTACAGCTTTTGTATAGGTTTGTGGGTGGAAGTGCTGGCTCGCGCGTGGCTATTTCCAGCCGATATGCCAGTGCTCGGGGTCTTGCAGGGCACGCCAGTCCAGGCGCTGACAACGCTGGCTGTGCACCGCTTGCAGTTCGATCTGCAGCAGATTGCCAGCCTCGTCAGAGAGCAGCTGGCTGACCAGGAAGTGTTTTTCACGGTTTTGCGGGTGCACTGCCGTCCATTTGGACAGCAGCAGTTTGCGCGGGTTGAGGCGGTGTTGCCCTGCAACGGTGAGCACCGGGGTACTCATGCCAGGTGTTCGAGCAGTCTGCGCGCCGCCTCCTGACCGCTGAGCCAAGCCCCTTCGACTCGACCGGACAGGCACCAGTCGCCGCAGGCGTAGAGGCCCAGGTTGGCGTCGGCCAGGACACCCCACTGATGCGCGCTGGCTGGGCGGGCGTAGAGCCAGCGATGCGCCAGGCTGAAGGCGGGGGCGGGTACGGCGCAACCGATCAGCTCGGCGAAGGCGCCGTGCAGGTGCTCGATCACCGCTTCCTTGGACAGGTCGAGGTGCTGCTTGCTCCAGTCGCTGCTGGCGTGCAGTACCCAGGTGTCCAGCGCCGTGTCACGCCCGGGTTTGCTGCGATTGCGCGCCAGCCAGTCGAGTGGGTTGTCCTGCACGAAGCAGCCTTCGACCTTGCTCGCCAGGGGGCTGTCGAAGGCCAGGGCGACCGCCCAGGTTGGCTCCATCGTCACGCTCGCAGCGGTGGCGGCAAGTTTCGGTGCCGCCGCCAGCAGCGCGCTGGCTTGCGGCGCCGGGGCGGCGACCACGACATGGCTGAACGGACCGTGGCTCTGGCCCTCGGCATCCTGCAGGGTCCAGTGCTGCTCGCCGCGAAACACCTCGGTGATATGACAGGAGAAGTGCACGGGCAGGGCGCCGAGCATGGCGCGGGTAATGGCGCTCATGCGCGGGATGCCGACCCAGCGCACCTGTTCGTCCGGCGAGGCGCTGAGGTGACCGTCGTTGAAGTGGTAGAGACTCGGCGTCCATTCGGCAACCCAGCCGCGAGCTTGCCACTGCTGTACCACGTCGACGAAGCGGCGGTCGCGGGCGGTGAAGTATTGCGCGCCCAGATCCAAGGAGCCGGCATCGCTGCGCTTGCTCGACATGCGCCCGCCGCTGCCGCGGCTCTTGTCGAACAACTGGACTTCCTGTCCTGCGGCATGCAGGGCCTGGGCGGCGGACAATCCGGCGATGCCGGTGCCGATGATGGCGATGGGGGCGGTTGCGCTCATGGTCTACCTCGTGTGCTAGAGCATTAGGCTACGCTTCAGGCTAAAGCTATACAATGTTGAACTTGTGTATAAGCTTGGTTCGATTAAATCGCGCCTCTCTATAGTATTAGGACAACCCTGAGTTGGATTAAAGACACGTTGTAACGTCATGAATCAGACTAGGGTGGATATGCCGTGTTACGCCATGCGAGGGAGATGTCATGCACATATTGCTGACCGGCGGTACTGGACTGATTGGCCGAGCGTTGTGTCGACACTGGACGCAACAGGGGCACCAGCTGACGGTGTGGAGTCGCAGCCCGCAGCAGGTCCCGCGCTTGTGTGGCGCAGCGGTACGTGGCATCGCTCAGCTTGAGGAGCTGGGCGACGTGGCGGTGGATGCCGTGGTCAACCTGGCTGGCGCGCCGATTGCCGATCGACCCTGGACGCGCAAGCGCAAAACCCTGTTGTGGGCCAGCCGGATCAGCCTGACCGAGCAGTTGCTGGCGTGGTTGAAGCTGCGC
>JBFKAF010000327.1:0-4578 GCA_041621735.1 Pseudomonas sp. | reverse complement strand
CTGGACCGAGCAGCATGAGCGGCACGACACTCAGCGACGAACAGGCGCGCTTTATCGAGAGCGGGGTATCCATCAGTGTGGCCTCGCGCGATGTGCGCCGGGTGCCCTCGGTGAGCAAGGGCGTGGGCTGCCGGGTCGCCGTCGACCGGCGTCAGGTCACGGTGCTGGTCGACGCGGCGCAGGCCGCGCAACTGCTGCAGGACGTGGCCAGCAGCGCGACCCTGGCCGTGGTCTTCTGCCTGCCCAGCAGTCACCGCACCTTGCAGCTCAAGGGATGCGACGCCCGACAGGTTGCCCTCGCCGCGGGCGATGTCGAACGGTCGGCACGCCACCGCGAGGCCTTCGCCGAGGAGCTGCTGCCCCTGGGCTATGCGCTACCCTTCGCCCGCGCCACCCATGATTTCCAGGCGGACCGGCTACAGGCCCTGTGCTTCACCCTGAGCGATCTGTTCGAACAGACGCCCGGTCCCAATGCCGGCATGCGCCTGGAGCAGGGCCGGTGAGCCCCGGACCGAGCCTGGACGCCATTCGCGCCTGTCTGGAAGGTGCGGTGCCGGCGGCGATCGCCACTTGCGATGCGGAGGGCACGCCGAACGTGACCCTGGTCTCCCAGGTGCACTATGTCGACGCCAACCATGTGGCGCTGTCTTTCCAGTTTTTCAACAAGACCCGCGAGAACATCCTCGCCAACCCGCAGGCCACGGTGTTTCTCCTGCACCCGCAAAGCAGCGCGCGGTTTCGCCTGGCCTTGCTGTATCGGCGCACCGAGGTCGAGGGGCCGCTGTTCGAGAGCATGAAGGCCAAGCTGGCCGGGATCGCCTCGCACACCGGCATGAGCGGGGTATTCCGCCTGCTCGGTGCGGATGTCTACCAGGTGCTGGCGATCGAGCATGTCGCGGGCGAGGAGGTGGCGCCGACGCAGTGCGCGCCCAACCATATCGCCCGGTTGCGCCAGTTGAGCCAGCGCCTGGGCGGTTGCAGCGATCTGGCCAGTCTGCTCGAGCAGTGCTTGGATGGCCTGGCCAGCCTGCTTGAGATGCCCCATGCCATGGTGCTGTTTCTCGACAGCCAGGGGCAGAAACTCTACACGGTGGCCAGTCACGGCTATGCGCGCTCGGGCGTCGGCTCGGAGTTCCCGCTGGGCCGCGGCATTATCGGCGTGGCGGCGCAGTTCCGCACGCCGATCCGCATCGCCCACATGGCCTCGGAGTATGCCTACAGCCGCGCCATTCATGAGCACCTGGCCGAGGCCGGACTCGGCGACCGGCTGGAGACCGAGATTGCCTTCCCCGGGCTGGCCGAGCCGCACAGTCAGCTGTCGGTGCCGATCCTCGCGGCCGGGCGCCTGCTCGGTGTGTTGCACGTCGAGGACGGCGAACCGCATCGTTTCGGTTACGACGAAGAGGACTGCCTGATGAGCCTGACCAGCCTGCTCGGCGCCTCGATCCTGGCGTTGCAGCAGGCCGCCGAGAACCAGGCCGAGGACCAGGGCTCGCCGCTGGCCGTGGCGCCGCTGCTGGGTACGCCGCTGCCGGTACGCTACTACCCGGCCAACAGCAGCGTGTTCCTCGGCGACGATTACCTGATCAAGGGCGTGGCGGGGGCCATCTTCTGGCGCCTGCTGACCCTGCATGTGGACGAACGGCGCAGCGAGTTCAGCAATCGCGAGCTGCGTATCGATCCGGCGCTGAAACTGCCGGAACTCGACGACAACCTCGAGGCCCGGCTGATCCTGCTGCAGCGCCGGCTGGCGGAGCGCAGCCGCGACATTCTGTTGGAGAAGAGCGGGCGTGGGCGCTTGCGCCTGGTGCTCAAGCGCCCGGTGTTGCTGCAGGAGATCGCCGCCCGCTAGGCGCTGCTCAGGCGCGACGCCAGAGCAGGTTAGCGGCAAACAGCAGCACCGCCAGCAGCATCACCACCGCGGCACTGCCGAGCAGCGGGCCGGCCTGGGGCGTGCCGAGGATCACCAGGGCCAGGGCCGCCATCATCACCGGCAGGGTCAGGTTGTGCAGCCAGAACTGCAGGCTGGCCAGGCGACTGGCCGCCGCCCTGGGGAAGTAGTGGTAGATCACCCCGATCAGGGCCAGGGTGACCCAGCCGAGCAGGTTCATGTGCGCGTGCACGGCCATCAGGCGGTGGTCGCCGCTCAGGCCCATGAACACGCCCAGGCCGACGGCCAGGCAGAAATAGACGATGGCGACATAGATCCAGCGGCGGGAAAGCGGACTCATTGCATAACTCCTCATTAGGCTTGGTTTTGGGCGGCATACCGGCTCAGGCCGGCAGGTCCGCCGGCTCGACCGGCTGGGAAAGGCCCAGTGCGGCATCGAGACGGGCATGTTTATGCAGGTTCATCCGGGGCTCCTGGAATGCTTGGTTGGTCGCGTTTCCAGACTTCCGGGAATGCCCCGGATGAACAACCTACTGCGAGAGCACACCTAGCTCATGCCCGGCGGCCATTCGCCGTGTTGGGGCAGCTCGTCGGTGATCGCATGCCAGGCGGCCTTGGAGTTCACGAATATGTGCTCTATGGGCTGCGCGCCTGGATCGCCGTCGACACTGCCGAGCACGATTTCCGAGATCCGGCCGGCATGCCGGCTCGCCAGCGACGAGCCGCATTTTCTGCAGAAGCAGCGATAGCGCTCGGGTGAGGATTGGTAGTTTTCGATGCACTCCTGTCCCGCCGTCCAGCGGAACTGCTCGGGGTCGACGATCCCCCAGGTCACATAGGCGGCGCCGTTGGACTTCCGGCAGATGGAGCAGTGGCAGTTGCCGATGAAGGCAAAACTCCCAGCGATCTCGTATCGAACGCTGCCGCACTGGCAGCTGCCACGTATGGTCATGACGTGTTCCTCGGTTTGCGCTGCAGAAGCAGCTGGATCAGTAGAAAATCGACGGCAGATAGGCGCCGGCTGGTTCGTTGTACAGGCCGATCGTCATCAGCGTCATCGGCTGGACCACGCGAAGACCGTTGTCCAGGCACCAGCGAAACAACTCTGCATTGCGGGTCGGCACATGAAAGCCCGGCCCCGGATACTCGGTTGCCGTGGCAATCAGTGCCTTCAAGGCATCATTGGTTTCGCCAACGCTGTGGCCGAAGAAGGCGACGATGCTGGTGTAGCCGACGATCCGGCCAGCGTGTTCGACGACCCGGGCGCTGCCCTGGCTGATCGCATCGCGCAGCTCGCCCGCGCGATCATGCCCATGCACTTGCACGCAGAGCCGGTTGCAGCTCGGCAGATCCTCGGCTGTGGCTGGCCTCACATGATGGCCAGGCAAACGGACCTGCGGAGGTGGGCCCTGCATCGTCGACAGGGGTTCGCGGGTGACGAAGCCGAGCTTGGTGTACAGCGAGAGCGAGCGATTGTGATACGCCGCCTGCAGCAGCCGGGTGCCAGGGAAGCCTTTATCGGCCGCTCTGCCGAGCACGTCCTCCATCAGGCGCCGGCCGATCGCCCGATCCTGAATGGCGGGGTCCACCGTGATCGGCCCTATGCCGGCAATGCGGTTGCGTTCGTCGAGGAAATTGCTACCGGCGATGCGGCCTGCGGATTCGGCGATAACCGAATAGAAGCCGGGATGCGTCAGGAGGCCAGATAGCAGCTCCGTGGCCACCTCAGGCGAGGGGAAATCAGGTGGGAAGTTGTGCTTGTCGGAAATGGCTCCGAAGGCGTCGTAACATATTTGACCGCATGCCGTGGCATCGTCCGGGTTGCCGGGCCGGAGCCTGAACTGGGTATCCAATGATTGTGCAATTGCCGCCATGATCGACTGACTCCTCGGTGGTTTGAGGAGGTCCATGCTAGGGCGCGGCGAAGCGGCGGGTTGCGAAATAACCCCTAGGCAATCCCTAAAATTTTCCTAAGGCTGGGGCAGGGCGTCTGCGCGCAAATGGGCTGGGCGTTGCGCTGGTCGACGATCAACAGCCGCGCGCAGCTCGCCGAACACCTGGGCTCGCCAGTAAGCCGTGCCAGTCTCGCCGGCATGTTCGATACGGGGGATTGCACTCCAGTCGGTGAAGCCCAAGGGCAGATCGCGACTATCCATTACATGACTCCTGAGGTGTCGCGGCTGTCCGTTGCCGCTCGCACGGAGCGGCGAGCCGGTCCGGCTGGCTTAGTGAGTGCTGCTCAATGTGGCTTTGCTGGGCGCCTTGGCCACCCGGTGTTCCGGCAGGTCGAGCAGGTCGGCGTCATAGGTGTCCAGTGGCGGTGGCCGGCGTTCGAGACGCGAGCCGAGTACCAGCAGGCAGGGTGTCAGCAGCAGGGTCAGGACGGTGGCGAAGCTCAGGCCGCCGGCGATGGCGCTGGACAGCTGGGTCCACCACTGGGTCGAGGGGGCGCCGACGCCCAGGCTGGGCGCCAGCAGGTCGACATTCACCCCGAGCACCATGGGCATCAACCCGAGCACCGTGGTCACCGCGGTGAGCAGCACCGGACGCAGGCGCAGACTACCGGTCTCCAGCGCCGCCTCGCGTGGTTGCAAACCTTGATGACGTAGCTGGTTGTAGGTGTCGATAAGAATGATGTTGTTGTTCACCACGATGCCGGCCAGGGCAATCAGGCCCATGCCGACCAT
>JBFKAF010000326.1:0-4590 GCA_041621735.1 Pseudomonas sp. | reverse complement strand
GGCATCACGCGCCCCGGTACCAGGCTCAGCTCGCTGACCCTGTCGCGCCGCTGGCTGAGAAAGCGCGTGCAGCTGACGCGCAGGAAGGAGGCGAAGTTGACCACCTCGCCGCGGTAATCGATGACCTCCTCGTACAGCTTGGTGATCAGCTGATTGGTGGTCATGCCATCGACTTCGGCGATCTCGCGCAGGATGTCCCAGAACTGGTTTTCCAGACGCAGGGTGGTGACCACGCCGCGAATCCGCAGTGAGCGCGAGCGCGACTCGTAGAGGATCGGGTCGGCTTTGACGTAGAGCTCGCACATCAATCATGGCCTCTCGAATGGGACGCTGTGGCAGCGGTCATGGCCGCGATTAGCTGCTTGATTGTCGCTTATTGGAGCGCCTCGCGCCCGTTGCCACAGTTAAAGCGTCCCTACAGGCTGATCTTGGTGCCCAGCAGCGTGAGGAAGCCGGCCAGCCAGATCGGGTGCGCCGGCCAGGCCGGTGCGGTGACCAGATTGCCCTGGATATGCGCGTGATCCACGGCAATGTCCATGTACTCGCCACCGGCCAGCCGCACTTCCGGGGCACAGGCCGGGTAGGCGCTGCATGCGCGGCCTTCGAGCACGCCGGCCGCGGCCAACAGTTGGGCCCCGTGGCAGACCGCGGCAATCGGTTTGTCGGCCTTGGCGAAGGCCCGAACCAGCTCCAGCACCTGCTCATTCAAGCGCAGGTATTCCGGGGCCCGACCGCCGGGAATCAACAGCCCCTGGTAATGATCGGCCTTGACCTTGGCGAAGTCGTAGTTGAGCACGAAGTTGTGCCCGGGCTTTTCGCTGTAGGTCTGCGCGCCCTCGAAATCATGGATGGCGGTACGCACGCTTTGCCCGGCGACTTTGTCCGGACAGACCGCGTGCACTATGTGACCGACCATCTGCAGGGCCTGGAACGGCACCATCACTTCGTAATCTTCGACGAAGTCACCGACCAGCATCAAAATATTCTTCGCAGCCATGAGCTTCTCCTGACAGGTTAAGGACTCGATGAGTTTCCACCGCCTAGTGAGTCAACAGGTAATAGCCTAGAACTACGTCAGGAAAAAACTAGCTGGCCGCTGGCAGGGCCAGCCGTCGCTCAACGACGACGGTCGAGCAGGTTAACCACCACGCGATCCAACCAGCCCCACATGCGTTGCTGGGCCCGCCGCCACCAGGGCCGCGCGCGCCATTGCGCCAGGCTGATTTCATCGCTGGCGGCGAAGTCCTCCTGGAAACTGGCCACGACCGCCGCAGTCAGCTGCGGGTCGAGCGCCTCCAGGTTAGCGTCGAGATTGAAGCGCAGGTTCCAGTGATCGAAGTTGCACGAGCCGACGCTGACCCAGTCGTCTACCAGCACCATCTTCAAATGCAGCAAGCGCGGCCGGTATTCGAAGATTTGCACCCCGGCCTTGAGCAGCTTCGGGTAATAACGCTCGCCGGCGAAGCGCACCGGTAGATTGTCGGTGTGTCGGCCACTCAACAGCAGACGCACTTCGACGCCACGGGCAGCGGCTTTGCGCAGGGCGCGGCGGACCTTCCAGGTCGGCAGGAAATACGGTGTCGCCAGCCAGATGCGCAGCTTCGCCCCGTGTAGCGCCCGTATCAGTGACTGCAGAATGTCGCGGTGCTGCTGGGCATTGGCATAGGCCACCCGGCCCAACCCCTGCCCCACAGGTGGCGGCACCGGCAGATGCTGGAGCCCCGGCATGGGTTCTGGACGCCAGGCAAACCGCGCCTCACAGGCCTGCCATTGGCGCTCGAACAACTGCTGCCAGTCGGCCACCAGGGGGCCGCTGATTTCCACCATGACCTCATGCCAGGCACTGTCGACCTGACCCGGAATCCAGAAACCGTCGGTGGCGCCAGTACCGCCGACGAAGGCCACACGGCCGTCGACCAGCAACAGCTTGCGATGGTCGCGATACAGGTTGCGCAGGCCGCGGCGCCAGCGTAGCGGGTTGTACCAGCGCAGCTGGACGCCGGCGGCGATCAGGCGACGCCGATCACGCGCCAGCAGCGCCTGACAGCCGTAGGCGTCGAACAGGCAGCGCACCGCGACACCGCGTTGCGCCGCCGTGCAGAGCGCCTGTAACAAGGCATCGGCACAGACGCCGCTTTCGACCAGATAGAGTTCCAGCTCGACCTGCTGCTGCGCGGCATCGAGCGCCGCGATCATCCGCGGGAAGAACCTCGAACCATTGCGCAACAAGGCAAAGTGATTGCCGCTACGCCAAGGAAAGATCGCCTTCGACATCAGCGCGCGACGAATGCAGGTGAGGCGCCGACCGGCAACGCCAGGCGAATAGCCGAAAACAGGGCATAGGGCCGATGCATAAGTCCTCGTGAAATGAGCCAGTCAGGCGCCACGATAGCCGCCTGGACGGCCCTTGCACAGCCTGCCCCGCGCACAGCGCGGTCAGGCATCCGGCCAATACGACGCAAGCGCTGTCGGCCTGATCAGGACGCCGGCAACGGCTCGGCCTGCGGCAGCAACTGACAGCCCTGGCGCGGGCTCAGCCATTGCGCCGTCTGACTACTGCCCAGGCCACGCGCGGTAACCCGCTTATGCGCCGGCTCATCGAAAAAGCCACTGAGCGGCAGGTACTGCTCGACATAAGCCGCACAGTACTCGGCCGGATTGTTCGTCACGTAACGGCAGGAGCAGTACTCCTTGGCCGAGTAGGCACCGATGATCCCCGGAAACGCCTGCAGATGGCTGCGGTTCTGCCAGGCCAGGGCGGCCAGCACGAGCATGCCCAACAGCATCAGGGAGGTGAACGGACGACGACGGATCATGGCTGCACCTGCGTGGCAAAGGCGGCTTGTACCAGCTTGAGCAACTGGTTGTGTTGGTAGCTGCCGTCGCGATCGTCGGCGTAGCGCACTACCACCAGCTTTTCGCTGGGCAGCACATACAGGGCCTGGCCCCAATGACCGAGCGCGGCGAAGGTGTCGGCCGGCGCATCCGCCCAGGGCTTGGCCTGGCCTGCCACGGCGACGTTCAGCCACCAGTGCCCGCCGGGTACCGCGTCGCCCGGTTTATTCGCCTGCGGCAGGTAATTGGCAAACGCCGTGCGGTTGAATTCGACCCAGGCGCGGGGCAGCAATTGCCGCTCGCGCCAACGACCATCGCGCTGCATCAGCAAACCGACACGGGCCAGATCGCGGGCGCTCATATAGGCGTAGGACGAGCCGACGAAGGTGCCGCTGGCATCGGTTTCCCACACGGCCGAGGTGATGCCGAGCGGTTCGAACAGCGCGCTCCAGGGATAATTCGGGTAGGCCTCGGCGCCGACCATGCCCTTCAACGCCGCCGACAGCACATTGCTGTCGCCGCTGGAATAGCGAAACCGCGCGCCCGGCTCCGCGTCGGCCACGTGTTGCGCGGTGAAGGCCGCCATATCGCTGCGGCCGCGGGTGTAGAGCATGGCCACCACCGACGACTGCAGCGGTGCGTATTCGTAGTCTTCCTGCCAGTCCAGGCCCGAGGCCCAGTTGAGCAGGTGGCCGACCTTGACCCCCGGATGCGCGGCGAATGCCGGGTAATACTGGGCCACCGGCGCATCGAGGCGGAAGCGCCCTTGGCCATAGGCCACGCCGAGGGTGGTGGCGAGCAGGCTCTTGCTGATCGACCAGGTCAGGTGCGGCGTCTCGGCGGTAGTCGGCGCGGCATAACGCTCGTAAATCACCTGACCGTCGCGGATCACCAGCAAGGCATCGGTGCGCACCCCGGTGCGACCGGCATCGTCGCGCGCGGGGAAGGCATAGGCCTCCAATGCACTGAGCGCCGCGCTGGGCGCGACAGGTGCCTGCGACCACTGCGGCGCAGGCCAGTTCTGCGCCTGAGCCATGGCGCAAGCCAGCGCCAGGCCAAGCGCCAGACTCAGCCGACGCATAACGGGAATGGACATACCAACGCCTCTAGCCGTGGAAAAGGCCGCACCCTAGCATGCCGCCCATGACGTTCAACAGCGGCGCACGCAGCAGGTACTCCGGCGAGTGCACGGATAACCTCAGGCAAGCATCATTTGGGCAGGCGGTAATCCTCTGGCCCCAGCAGGTCGATGCCGCATTCGAGGTGCTCGATCCAATAGAGAAAGGCGCCGATCATCTCCGCGCCGACGAAGGGCCGACCGTGTTGCGGCACGATCATCTGCACATCCATTTCGCGAACCATCGCCGCCCACAAGCGACAGGCCTTGTTACTGGTCATGTAACGGCGGTGAAAGCCCTCCATATGCGGCACATGGTTGACGAAGTCACGCACCGGATTGGCGTCGTCGAGCAAGGAGGCGCCCATGTCGCCGGAGAACAGAATCCGGCTCACCGGGTCGTACAGCTGGAAATTGCCCACCGAGTGGAGAAAGTGCGCCGGCACCGCCTTCAGGGTGCAACCGCCCAAGGTAAAGGACTGACCACGATCCGGCAGGGCGATGATGTCCGGGTCCTGGTGCGAGGCGAAGATGTAGGTCAGTTCCTGCAACGGAATGTGCTTGGACAGCTCCATCGACAGGGGCGTGTAGGTCAGGTCGCCGCCCGGATCGAGCAACAGGTACTGCTCGCCATCGGT
>JBFKAF010000325.1:0-4602 GCA_041621735.1 Pseudomonas sp. | reverse complement strand
GCCGTTACGCGACTGGTACTGCAAGTCGCTGCCACGAATGTGCTCGGAAGCCAGTTCGGCGACACCGAACAGCGAATCGAAGCCGAGGCTCGGGCCAAAGTTGTAGACGGTCCCCAAGGAGGCGTTGAATGCCTCGACGCGCTCCGAGTTATGGATCACATCACCGAGCTGAACGATCTGGCCACCGATGTTGACGCTTTGGCCTGGCGTTGCCAAAGCTGGCGCCTGGGTCAGCAGGTCACCCAACAGGTCATTCGTAGTCGCGATTCCGATCGGCATGTTCGGGCGGTAGGACAGCTCACCAAATACCGAGGCCTCTTCGACCGTGGTGTTGAAGCTCAAACCATACATGCGGATGTCTTCGGCATACTCGCGACGCCCATTGACCTGATTAGCCACGTCGATGGTTGCAGCAGCACCGGCTGCCGAAGCAAAGTTGGCGACCACTGCCGGGTTGGCACAAGCGGCCCCCAGGCCTGATGCGGCGCAAGCCCCCTGAGCAATTTGCAGTAAATTGAGGCCCTGGTAATCACCCAGATCCGCAGCAATGGTCGGCTCTTTGGCGTGATAGTTGACGAAGTACGCGCCGAACTCAGTGGAGTTCAGTTCCTCGGCGATATAGCGGAAGGCAACGCCGTATTGACCATCGTTTTTGGCATTGATATCAGGCCCTATGGATGCAACCTGGATATTGCCATTGGCATCCACAGAACGGCCGCCTTGCAAGCCACCCACACCAGCCGCACTCAGCCCGCTATACAAAGCGCCCGCAGGAATCAGCGCCGGCTGATTTGAGTAAGCGGTACTGCCGCCATCGGCAAACAAGTCGGTCTCGGAGAAGTAAGTCCCCACCGGATCGATAGCCGACTCCTTCCAGTTGAACTGGTAGAAGGTTTCCATTGACAGGTTGTCGGTCAAGCCGACGCTGAAGTTCAGCGCCTCGACCGGCACCAGCACTTCCTTCAGCTCGGAGCCCGGCAAGCGGAACTTGGCCGCATCCACCGGGTTGGTGGTGTTGATCCCGCCACGGTAGAAGATGCCCTCGCCCCAGTTGAATACCTGCCGCCCCAGGCGTGCGCTGACCGGCATGTCGGCCACATCCCAGTTGCCATAGACATAGGCATCGAGGATTTGCGCATCGCGACCGGCCTTGTGCCGAGTCTGGTAAGTGAAACGATCATCCTTGGGGAAGCTCTGGCTCGGCTGCACCGGATCGTTGGCACTGTAGTAGTCGTTACGCTTGTCCATGATCTGGGTGTCATAGAACGCCGTGCCACGGACGAACAAGCCATAATTCTTGTAAGTCGCGCCCATGTCGGTGGTGATCTTGTACACCTCGGAAACCAGGCCGGTATCGAAGTTGCGATTACCGTCGTTGGTGTTGATGTCGTTGTTGCTCTTGTCCTGCCCTTGCACGCGCCACAGCTGGCCGTAAGACACAGTAGTGTCGATGGAGCCGGCGATTTCATTGTCGGCGAAGCTGAACTCAACCGCCTGAGCATGGACGGCAACCAGCAGTGGCAGGATGCCGGCAAACGCAAAACCGGCCTTGGCTGGCGCAAATCGCAATACGGGCTTGCGGGACTTAATTTCCATCGAGACTTCACTCCGTGGACATACAGATCATTCTTTTTGCGCCCACGAACCGGGGCACGGCATAGCCGTACTGACGACGACTTTTGGTTGATTGGCAGGAATTTCCCCTGCGCGTGCGCAGAGCCTTGAACGTCCATCGCGGCAGCCCTCGGCTGTTACTCCGCGTCGCTGCATGGCGCCTTGTGACCCACCGAATGGCTGCAGGGACTACCGCTACCCGTAGCAAGCGGATGCGCTCCAGCCTTCGCTCACGAACCGTTCAACGCTCTGTTACACACGCCGCACCGCTAGGCATGGACCATCGCGGAGCCGAATCCATAGGGTTATTGCAACCATAGTGCCAATTCAAACGGCTGTATAAAAACCAGACGCCCCGCGAACACAGAACCTATCCATCCTTTTTGTGACTGATCATTCACTGAACAAATAATGCAAAAGCCAGCAAAAGCTGGCCTGTTTTGTCTGACAACCTGACGCGTTACGTCCCTTCACACCCTCAAGCGCAATCAACCCACCTCAGGAAAACCAGGCACAGTCAAGCCTGCCGATGCAATCTTAAGTAAGAATGCGCATAAGCCATTTTGTTTAAATTCTTTTAGGTAACAAAAAAGTGTTACCCATCGAGGACGGGTAACACTTTCAGAGGAACAGAGCGGCCCTTAGGCGAGACTCTTGCTGACCACTTCGAAGACATCGCTGGACAGCTCGCCAGACGCGAGAATTCGCTCCAGCTCGGCCTTCATCAGTGCCTGACGCGCGGCATCGTATTTACCCCAGCGGGTCAACGGCGCCAGCAAGCGCGAGGCGATCTGCGGGTTGAGGGCATTCAGGGTGATCACCTGATCGGCCAGGAAGCGATAACCGCTGCCATCAGCCAGGTGGAAGTTCACCGGGTTCTGTCCGGTGAACGCTCCGATCAACGCCCGCACCTTGTTCGGGTTCTTCAGGGTGAAAGCCGGATGCTGCATCAGTTGCTGCACCCGCGCCAAGGCGCCCGGCAGGGCACTGGCCGCCTGCACGCTGAACCACTGGTCCATGACCAGCGGGTTGTCATTGAAGAAGTCGGCAAAGCTGGCCAGGGCCTTGGCTTTTTCGGCCTCGAACGGCGAGTTGATCAGTACCGCCAAAGCCGTCAGGCGCTCGGTCATGTTGTCGCATACCTCGAACTGCTCCAGGCAAGCGGCGAGCACTTCGGGTTTGCCACTGAGCATCAGGTAGGACAGCGCGATGTTCTGCAGGCTGCGCCGGGCAAAGTGCTGGTCTTCGGCCACATAGGCGCTGCTGCGAGAAACTTCTCGGTTGCTCTGATAACGCTGCCACAGCGGCTCGAACAATGCCTCGGCCAGCTGCAGGCGAGCGAACTCGCGGGCAGCATGAATGGCCTCGACATCGGCCACCTCGCTGATCTCGGTGAGATAGGCCTCGCCCGGCAGCGACAGCATCTCGGCCACCATCGCCTGATCCAGTTGCTGGTTCTCCAACACGCTGCGCAGGGCGACGATCAGGCGTTGGTCCATGACCAGCGACTCGCCGCGCTGATGCTGGCCGATCAGTTCCTGCAACACCTGCACGGACAGTTGCTGGCCCGCCTCCCAGCGGTTGAAGCCGTCGCTGTCGTGCTGCATGAGGAACATCAGCTGATCGCGGTTATAAGGGAAGCTCAGCTTCACCGGCGCGGAGAAGCCGCGCAGCAGCGAAGGCAGCGGCCGCTCAGGCACATCCTCGAAGGTGACGGTTTGCTGCGCCTCGCCGATGGCGATCACCCGCGAGGTGCCGCTAGCCGCGCGCTCGCCTTCCAAGCGCAGCGGCAACTCGCCGCCCTGGGCGTCGAGCAGGCCCAACTCCACCGGGATGACAAACGGCAGTTTGTCACTCTGCCCCGGGGTGGCCGGGCAGCTCTGATTGAATGTCAGGCTGTAGCGCTTGGCCGCCGCATCGAAGGCTTCGCTGACCGCCAGACGCGGCGTGCCGCCCTGGCTGTACCAACGCTTGAACTGGGTCAGGTCGACGCCATTGGCATCTTCCATGGCCTTGATGAAGTCGTCGCAGGTCACCGCCTGACCGTCGTGGCGCTCGAAATACAGGTCGCTGCCCTTGCGGAAGCCTTCGCTGCCGAGCAGGGTGCGAATCATCCGCACCACTTCCGAACCCTTCTCATACACGGTGAGGGTGTAGAAGTTGGAGATCTCGATGAACGCATCCGGGCGTACCGGGTGGGCCATGGGTCCGGCGTCTTCGGCGAACTGGTGAGTACGCAGGTAGGCCACGTCCTCGATGCGCTTGACCGTGCGCGAGTTCATGTCGGCGCTGAATTCGGCATCGCGGAACACCGTGAAGCCTTCCTTGAGCGACAGCTGGAACCAGTCGCGGCAGGTCACCCGGTTGCCCGACCAGTTATGGAAGTATTCGTGGGCCACCACCGCTTCGACCCGCTGATGCGCGGCATCGGTGGCAGTCTCGGCCTTGGCCAGCACGCAACTGGAGTTGAAGATGTTGAGGCCCTTGTTCTCCATGGCGCCCATGTTGAAGTCGTTGACCGCGACGATCATGAAGATGTCCAGGTCGTATTCGCGGCCATAGACCTCCTCGTCCCACTTCATCGACTTCTTCAGGCTGTCCATGGCGTGCTGGCACTTGTCGATGTTCTCCGGCTCGACATAGATACGCAGCGCCACCTCGCGCTGGCTCATGGTGGTGAAGCTGTCCTCCACGCACCAGAGATCGCCGGCTACCAGGGCGAACAGATAGGCCGGTTTCATGAACGGATCTTCCCAGGTCGCCCAGTGCCGCACACTCTTTCCTGGGGCAGTCTCTTCCGGGCCGCTGGCAATCGGGTTGCCGTTGGACAACAACACCGGATAGCGATGCTGCTCGGCGCTCAGTGTGGTGGTGAACTTGCTCATCACGTCCGGGCGGTCGAGGTAGTAGGTGATCTTGCGAAAACCCTCGGCCTCGCACTGGGTGCAGAACATGCTGCCGGACTTGTACAGGCCTTCCAGCGCGGTG
>JBFKAF010000324.1:0-4611 GCA_041621735.1 Pseudomonas sp. | reverse complement strand
CCCGAACAACCCCTATGCCGACATGGCCGGGGCCACCGCCATCGACCATGCCCGCGCGGTGGATGCCCTGCGGGTGACCTACTTCCACTGGGGCTTCCATGGCTGGGCGGTGTACGCCATCGTCGGCCTGTCGCTGGCCTACTTCGCCTACCGCAAGAAGCTGCCGCTGGCCCTGCGCTCGGCGCTGCACCCGTTTATCGGCGACCGCATCTACGGGCCTATCGGCCATGTGGTCGACCTGCTCGGCGTGCTCGGTTGCGTGTTCGGCATCGCCACCTCCCTGGGCCTGGGCGTCAGCCAGATGGCCGTGGGCCTGGAGCGGCTGATCGGCGTGGACCCGGGCACCACCACTCAGCTGGTGCTGATCGGCCTGATCTCCATTGTCTCGATCATGTCGGCGCTGTCCGGTGTCGGCCGCGGCATCAAGATCATCTCCGAGTGGAACATTGTCATCTCCGCCCTGGTGGTGGCCTTCTTCCTGTTCGGTGGGCCGACTACCTGGCTGCTGAGCATGTTCGGCGAGTCGGTGGGCAGCTACCTGGCCAACTTCATGCAGATGGGCCTGTGGTTCCCCGAGGAAGAGGGGCCGGCGGCCTGGCAGAACGGCTGGACCGTGTTCTACTGGGGCTGGTGGCTGGCATGGGCGCCGTTCGTCGGCCTGTTTATCGCACGCATCTCCCGTGGCCGCACCCTGCGCGAGTTCGTCCTCGGCGTGCTGTTCGTGCCGACCTTCATCATCTTCGTCTGGCTGGGCATCTTCGGCGGCGCGGCACTGCACCAGGAACTGAATGCCGCGGGTGGTGCCGGTAGTGGCGAGCTGGTCCAGCTCGTCACCGCCTGGAACCTGCCGGCGGCCCTGTTCACCGCCGCCGATGGCATCGCCGGGACCGGCGCCCTGGGCTGGATACTCTCGGCCATGCTGGTGTTCCTGCTGCTCAGCTGGTTCGTCACCTCGTCCGACTCCGGCACCCTGGTGCTGACCACCATCCTGTCCCTGGGCAACCAGGAGCCGCCGAAGGTGTTCCGCATCTTCTGGGGGGGGGTGATCGGCTGCGTCGCCGGCGTGCTGCTGGTCGCTGGCGGCCTCAGCGCGCTACAGACCGCCAACATCGCCGCCGCGCTGCCGCTCAGCGTGGTGATCCTGCTGATGACCCTGGGTGTGCTCAAGTCGCTGATCATGGATTCGGGCGAAGTCGCCGACGCAGACGCAGACGCAGACGCGGACGCGGACGTTAAGGTTCAGGTGGATAACGCCTAAGCGGCCTTGGCGCCGAGTAGCCAGTCGCGGGCCTCCTCTGGGAGGCCCGTGTCGTTTCAGGGCTGCGCCAGAACCTCATGCAAGCTGCTCAGGGCCACGTGCAGTTGTCGTGGCTCCTGCGCATCGCGGGTGTAAGTGACGAAGATGGGCCGTTCGAGCTACGGCGCAGCCACTCACCTCTGCTGCCTGTTTGACGAAATAAGCTGTTTTAGCGCTTGCTGTCCGTGGTTGTGGGCAGCGCCGCGCCTTGGCGAATCTGTTGCCAAGGCGCGGCATGGCCTAGCGCAAGCCAAAGCGCGGAGTGCCTCTAGTTCCAAGCGCGCGGGAAAAATATTGTTTGCTGTTAAACGGCCATTGGCGATTGATGGCTTATGCTTAGAGCGTTCATCCGCTACCGCTGTGGTCGTCTTCGTGCTTAAACGCATTCCTGCCACCGAGTTGCTTCAGGGCATGTACATCCATGAGTTGTGTGGCTCATGGATGGAGCATCCGTTCTGGAAAACCCGGTTCCTGCTGAACAGCCCCAAGGATCTGCAACGTATCCGCGACAGTGGTATCCGCGAGGTGTGGATCGATGTCGACAAGGGCCTGGATGTGCCGAGCGGGCAGACAGTCGAGCAGGTCAAGCTCGAGACCGAGGCGCTGCTGCTCGCCGTCGAACCGGTGAAGCACAGTCTGCGGCCGGCGTTGGAAGCGGAAGTGGACCGCGCGGCCAGGCTCTGTGACAGCGCCAAGGCCGCGGTGATGACGATGTTCGGCGATGCGCGCATGGGGCGGGCGATCGACGTGACCCACGTAGGCGAGCTGGTCGACGAAATATCCGCCTCGATCCTGCGCCAGCCGAATGCCTTGATCAGTCTGGCGCGGCTCAAGCATGCGGATGAGTACACCTACATGCACTCGGTTGCGGTCTGTGCGTTGATGATCGCCCTGGCGCGTCAGCTCGACCTGAGCGAGGACCAGGTGCGCGAGGCGGGCATGGCCGGCTTGCTGCATGACATCGGCAAGATGGCGGTGCCGAACGAGGTGTTGAACAAGCCGGGCAAGCTCACCGATAGCGAGTTCGAGCTGGTTCGCGGACACCCGGAAGCCGGCGGCAAGATCCTCCTGGACTGCCAGCAGGTCGGTGCTCTGGTGCTGGATGTGTGCCTGCATCACCATGAAAAAGTTGACGGTAGCGGTTACCCGCACAAGCTCAAGGGCGAGCAGATCAGCCTGTTTGCGAAGATGGGCGCGGTCTGCGATGTATACGATGCGATCACCTCGAACCGCCCGTACAAAACCGGTTGGGAGCCCGCCGAGTCGATCCGCAAGATGGCCGAGTGGAGCAAGGGGCACTTCGACGAGGTGGTGTTCCAGGCCTTTGTCAGGGCTGTCGGCATCTATCCCACCGGCTCGTTGGTGCGCCTGCAGAGCGGGCGGCTTGGCGTGGTGCTGGAGCAGCATGGCCAGTCGTTGCTCACGCCGAGGGTCAAGGTGTTCTTTTCGGCCAAGTCGAAAGCGCCGATTCCCCAGGAAATCATCGACCTGGCCAAATGGGTCGGTCGCGACAAGATCGTCAGCCGCGAATCCGCCGCCACCTGGGGCTTTCGCCATCTGGACGAGCTGTGGACGGGGCTGCCCGCTCGCTAACGCCCATCCTTTTCCGCTGAACCATCGGCAGCCGAGCCAGTCCTAGTCCCTGAGTTTTTGACGGAGGAATGCTCGACGTGAAGCTTGTTGCCGCTTTATTGGCCCTGCTCGCCCTGCCGGCGCTGGCCAATCAACCGACCCTCTACGGGCGCTACGAATATATCCGCCTGCCGCAGATCGGCCAGACCCTGAAAGCCAAGATGGATACCGGCGCGATGACCGCATCGCTGTCGGCCAAGGACATCGAGCGCTTCGAACGCGACGGCGAGGACTGGGTGCGCTTTCGCCTGGCCACCGAGAACGCCGGCGATACCTTGTTCGAGCAGCCCCTGGCGCGCATCGGCGAGATCAAGTCGCGTGCCGAGGAGGGCGGCCCCGCCAGCGGCGCGAGCGTGGCCAAACGCCCGGTGGTCGATATGGACGTCTGCCTGGGCAATCAGGCGCGCACCATCGAGGTCAACCTGACCGACCGCAGTCACTTCAACTATCCGCTATTGATTGGTGCCAGCGCCTTGCGCGACTTCGACGCGGCCGTCGACCCGGCGGAGCGCTACAGTGCTGCTCGTCCACAGTGCTGAGATTCCCGGTTTTCAGCGGCGCAGCGTTGCCGGAGTGAGCGACAGCGGAGCGCGCCACTAGTCGGCGTAGTTATTGCTTGATGATGTTCTTTGCCGCCCCTCTCAGGGGGCGTGCTGGACTCGTTGAGGTGTCGCTATGGCTGCAGTACTCGGACCGGGTGTACGTGTGTTGGAGCGCTTCAGCTTCGCGCGTAAGTTCCAACTGTTATTCGTGTTGTTCGTGCTGCCGTTGGGCTATGCGCTGTGGTTGATCACCTCTGCTCAACTGTCGCAGCTGAGCCTGATCGACCGCGAGCTGGAAGGCATGCGCGGGGTTCAGGCGCTGGGGGACGTACAGCAGGAACTGCTCAAGCAGCAGACCTTGATCGCCCGTTGGAAAGGCACCGACGACCAGGCCGAGGCGCTCTTGCAGCAGCGCGCGACGGGCCTGGACGAAGCGCTGCAGCGGGCTGAGACGGTGCTGGGCAATAGCCCGTCGAGCCCCATGGCAGTAGAAAAATTCGCTGCCCTGCAAGCGTTACGCCCCGAACTGAGTGTGGCGTCGGTCGGTCAGCTGGCGTTACCGGATGCCGTGCAGCGTTACCAAAAAACCCTGATGCAGTTGGCGGTATTACGTGAGCAGCTGGCCACCGACAGCGGCTTGACCCTCGACTCGAACCTCGACACTGCGCTGCTCATAGAGAATCTGAGCGTTACCCTGCCGCTGATGCATGAGCGCCTCGGGCGATTCGTCGCCTACGGTTATGGCGCCGTCTTGTCGGGGCGCTTCACCTTGCAAAACCGCTTGCAGGTGGGCGAGTTACGCCGTGGCCTGGAGGAGTCGCTGAGTCAATTGAGCAAGGCGCAGTCTACCTTGGCGCAAGAGTCCCCCCAGGTGATGACGCAGCTTCAGGCACCCTTTGCCGAGGCCCGGCAAGGCCTGGAGCAGGCGCTTGCCGAGATCGACCGCGACATGTTCGAAGCCAGCCCGATGACCCTCAGCCCGCAACAGTTGATTCAGCGTACCGAAGCCCTGGGCGGAAAATTGCGCGCGCTGCAGCACGCGCTGTACCAGCAATTCGCCCTGAGCCTGGGCGACTATCGGCACAACCGGGTACTGGATATGACCAAGGTGATCGGCGCCTTTGCCGTGCTCACCCTGTT
>JBFKAF010000323.1:0-4629 GCA_041621735.1 Pseudomonas sp. | reverse complement strand
TGGGTTACGGCGCAACCGACTACGCACCGGCAAGTAGCCTGCAGTCATGCGCCTAACCCACCCGAATCATCGCCCTCCATGCAGCGCCTAGCCGGCCTGCACGTTTCAACACGTAACTGAGACATAGCCAATAAAAAGCCCGGGGCACTGCTCGTGCGCCGGGCTGTTAGTGTAACGGCCTGTTAGGCAACCTGCAGCGGGATGGCGTTGCTGGTGTGGCTCAACTCGTTGCCCGCTGCCATGTACAGCATGCGCGGTTTGAAGTTGAGCAGATCGGCCTCGCTGTAGTGGGCGTAGGCACAAATGATCACGCGGTCGCCCACCTTGGCCTTGTGCGCGGCCGCGCCGTTCACCGAAATCATCCGCGAGCCGGCTTCGCCGCGAATCGCATAGGTGGTGAAGCGCTCGCCATTGTCGATGTTGTAGATCTGGATCTGCTCATATTCCTGGATGCCGGACAAGTCCAGCCACTCCCCGTCGATGGCGCAGGAGCCCTCGTAATCGAGTACGGCATGGGTGACTTCGGCGCGGTGCAGCTTGGCTTTGAGCATGATGGCGTGCATGGCTTTTCCTTGGCGGTCCACAAACGGCGGATAAAGTGTGCCCTGAGCGATAAAGGCGCGGTAAGGGCACAAGCAGTCGGTTAAGTCGCGGCGTCGAGCTCGAACGCCAGGTTATCGATCAGGCGGGTGTCGCCGATAAAGGCGGCAGCCAGAATCACCAGTTGGCGATCCGCCGGGCTGGCCGCTCGCAAGCTGTTCGACTCGCGAATCTCCACGTAGTCCGGGCGAAATCCAGCGTCGCGTTGTTGCTGCTGCGCCGCCGCGATCAGCGCGCCGAAGTCACGCTCGCCGCCGCGAATCGCCGAGGCGATCTGCTGCAGGCTGCGGTACAGCGCTGGCGCCGCACTGCGTTGTTGCTCGGTCAAGTAGCCGTTACGTGAGGACAGTGCCAAGCCATCCGCGGCGCGCACGGTCGGCTCGCCGATAATCTGCACGGGCATATTCAGATCACGCACCAGGGTACGAATCACCGCCAGTTGCTGGAAGTCCTTCTGGCCGAAGACGGCTAGATCCGGCTGCACTATGTTGAACAGTTTGGTCACCACAGTGGCGACCCCGTCGAAGTGGCCGGGGCGACTGGCACCGCACAGCCCTTCGGCGACGCCCTGCACGCAGACGCGGGTCTGGCCGGCCATGCCGCCGGGATACATCTCGTCGACGTCCGGGGTGAACAGCAAGTGACAGCCGGCCTCGAACAGTTTTTCCTGATCGGCGGCAAGGGTGCGCGGGTAGGTGTCAAGGTCTTCGTTGGGACCGAACTGCAGCGGATTGACGAAGATACTGGCGACCACGAAGTCGGTACGCTGGGCGGCTTTTGCCACCAGGGCGGCATGCCCGGCATGCAGGTTGCCCATGGTCGGCACGAAGCCGATCTGCTTGCCTTCGGTGCGGGCCTGGGCGACAGCGGCATGCAGTTCGCGGATGGTTTTAACCGTGTTCATGCAGAAAACCCGTGTTCGGCTGCGGGGAAGCTCTGGTCTTTGACCGCTTTGACATAGGCGCTGAGCGCCGTCTGGATGCTGCTCTGACCGGCCATGAAGTTTTTCACGAACTTGGGCGTGCGGCCACTCAGGGACAGCCCAAGCATGTCGTGCAGCACCAGTACCTGGCCGTCGGTGGCGTTACCCGCGCCGATGCCAATGACCGGGATATGCACCGCCTGGCTGATCTCCGCGGCCAGTTCACTGGGCACGCATTCGAGCAGCAGCATGGCGGCGCCGGCTTGCTCCAGGGCCATGGCGTCGGCGCGCATTTGCCGGGCCTGAGCCTCCTGGCGGCCCTGGACTTTATAACCGCCGAGGATATTCACCGCTTGCGGAGTCAGGCCCAGGTGCGCGCAGACCGGTACGCCGCGCTCGGCCAGCAGGCGAATAGGCTCGGCCAACCAGGCGGCGCCTTCCAGCTTGACCATGTGCGCGCCCGCCTGCATCAGGGCGGCGCAGTTGTGTAGGGCCTGCTCGGTGGTGGCATAGGCCATGAAGGGCAGGTCGGCGAGGATCAGTGCGCCCTGGTTGCCGCGCTTGACGCTGGCGACGTGGTAGGCCATGTCGGCAAGGCTGACCGGCAGGGTGCTGTCATGCCCTTGCAGTACCATGCCGAGGGAGTCGCCGACCAGCAACACGTCGACGCCAGCCTGGCAGGCGGCCTGGGCGAAGGTGGCGTCATAGCAGGTCAGCATGGCGATTTTTTCGCCGCTCTGCTTGAGGCTTTGCAGGGTGGTCAGGGTAATTTCTGGCATGAGAATCGTCCTCACTCAGGCATTCAGCAAGCAGGTGACCTGCTTCAATATGGCCTGCATTGGCCTCGTTTTGCACCGGTGCTGGGCAACGGGACGCCTATAGTCCTGATGGGGGGGCTTGAAGTCAATTGCGGGTGTTACCGACTTGTTACTGGCGTTACCGCCAATCCCCGCGCCAGGCTCTGTTGCGCCCTGACAGAGGCCGCTGATTTCTCAGCCGCAGCGGCGCGCTGCGGGCGTTAATCGCGTGACCAGCGTCACTTGCACGCACGGTGTTTAGGCGGGCAGACGCTCAAGTCCGGCGAAAGGGCAGGCGGCGAGCAGTTCGCTGAGTGCCCGGCCGTCCGGCAGATATAGTTCTGGCGCCAGCTCGGCCAGGGGGTACAGCACGAAGGGCCGGGCATGCATATGGTAATGCGGCACGGTCAGGCGGGCTTCGTGCAGCAGGCGTTCACCGAATAGCAGGATGTCCAGGTCGAGGGTGCGTGGCCCCCAGCGCTCGGCCTTGCGTTCGCGGCCTTGACTCAGCTCGATGGCTTGCAGGGCGTCGAGCAATGCCAGCGGCTCGAGCGCGCTATCCAGCGCGGCGACCGCGTTGACGTAGCGCGGTTGATCCGCAGGGCCGAGCGGGTCGCTGGCATAGAATGAGGAACGGGCCAACAGCCGCGTCTGCGGTAAGGCGGCTAGCGCCGTCAGGGCCCCGCGCAGTTGCTCGAGCGGTGCGGCCAGGTTGCTGCCGAGACCGATATAGACCCGTTCCATCAGTCTTGATTCGGCCGCGCGGCCGCTTCGCTGTTAGGGCTGCGCTTGCGCTTGCTGCCGCTGCGTTTACGTTTGCGCGGCGCGCCGGGACCGTCGTCCTTGCTGCTGAGGTCGCGAATCATGCCGCGCCGTTCGCTGTCGCTGGCGTCCTGATAGTCCGTCCACCAGTCACCCAGGCCATCGGTTTGCTCGCCCGCGCTTTCGCGCAACAGGAGGAAGTCGTAGCCGGCGCGGAAGCGGGAGTTGTCCAGCAGCATGTCGGCACGCTTGCCGCTACGCCGCGGCAGACGCTCTTGCATGTCCCATATCTCACGGATCGGCAGGGTGAAGCGTTTCGGCACGGCGATGCGCTGGCACTGCTCGGCGATCAGCTCGTGGGCGGCTTCCTGCATCGCCGGAATCGGCGGCATGCCGCGCTCCTGCAGCTGCAGCACCCGGGCTGGCAGCGCCGGCCAGAGCAGGGCGGCGAAGAGGAAGGCCGGGGTCACCGTTTTGCCCTGTTGGATGCGCAGGTCGGTATTGGCCAGGGCATTGCGGATCAACTGATCGGTGTAGTCCGGATTTTGCTTGAGCGCCGCGGCACTGGCGGGGAACAGTTGGCCGAACAAGCCGTAGTCGACCAGCAGTTCATAGGTGTACTCGGCGTACCCGGCGAGAAACAGCTTGAGGACCTCGTCGAACAGGCGCGCCGAGGGGATCTCGCGGAGCATCGGCGCCAGCTTGTAGATCGGCGCGGCACTGTGCTTCTCGATCTCGAAATCCAGCTTGGCGGCAAAGCGTACCGCGCGCAGCATGCGCACCGGGTCTTCCTGGTAGCGCTGGGTCGGGTCGCCGATCAGGCGGATCAGGTGATTGCGAATGTCATGCACGCCATTGGCGTAATCGAGAATGCGCTCGCTGCCCGGATCGTAATACAGGGCGTTGATGGTGAAGTCGCGGCGCTGGGCGTCGTCTTCCAGGCTGCCATAGACGTTGTCGCGCAGAATGCGCCCGCTTTCATTGCGCGAGGACAGGTTGCTGTTCTCTTCTTCCTCGCCTTGCGGGTGATTGGCGCGGAAGGTGGCGACTTCGATGATCTCGCGGCCGAAATGCACATGTACCAGCTTGAAGCGGCGGCCGATTACCCGTGCATTGCGGAATTCGGCGCGCACTTGCTCGGGGGTGGCGCTGGTGGCGACATCGAAGTCTTTGGGGTCGATGTCCAGCAGCAGGTCGCGTACGCAGCCTCCGACCAGATAGGCCTGGTAGCCGGCTTTTTGCAGGCGCTCGACGATACCTGTGGCGTAACGGCTGATTTGACCGCGACGAATGGGGTGCTGGTGATTGCTCAGCACTTCTGGGGTGCTGTGCGAATGTTTGGCGCGGCGCAGAGGGGAACGTAAAGACTTGAACAGCTTTTTCAGCATAAGGGGCACTGTTTGACGGAATGACCGGCCAGAATAAATGATGACCGCATGGATGCTGCGGATTCTAGCATTGAGTCGGGGGATGGTGTAGGAAGCGAGGGAAGGCAGTAAAGGCTGGGAGGGGTGAAGCTACTGGGGGAGCCTAGGCTCCCCCCCAAGT
>JBFKAF010000322.1:0-4635 GCA_041621735.1 Pseudomonas sp. | reverse complement strand
GCGACCCAGAAGGACTCCGGCAGCAGGACCAGGCTGAGCCGCGCCAGCGGCTCGCCACTGAGCAGCAAGCCGTCGATCAAGCCGAACAGGCCGAAAAACATCAGGCCAATCAGGGCCAACACGGCGACCACCAGGCCCAAGAAGAAACAGGCGCCAAACTGCAACAATACTCGCATCGTCTTATGCTCCAAAGCCGGCGTGCTAGAAACACCGGCTGTGCTTATGGATGGGCTCACTGGTTGTCGCTGGCTGGCCTGGCGCCGGGCTTGCCGACGCCGTACCAGTCGAGTTTGCGGGTCAGCACCATCACGCTGCCGAGCACGCCGAAGACCAGCAGCGAACCCATCAGCAAGGCGTAATCCTCGGCGCTGAGCAACCCGAACAGCAGGCCGTACAGCGCCGTCAGCAGGACCCCGAAGGCGCTGCCGCGTAGCCAGCTGTGCAGCACATGGCTGACGTAGAAGCCGATCAGCGACACGCTGGCGAACGCCGAGATGGCATAGGCCGTGGCGAAGCTCAGATGCTCGGACAGCGACAGCAACAGCAGGTAGAACAGCGCCAGCGACATCCCCACCAGGGCGTACTGCACCGGATGCACCGCCAGGCGCTTGAGCACCTCGAAGAGAAAGAACACCGCGAAGGTCAGGCCGATAAACAGCAACGCATACTTGATCGCCCGCTCGGTCTTCAGGTACTGATCGACCGGGTCGACGAAACTCACCCCGAAATTCCGCGCCGTCAGCCCCTGACAACTGTTCTTGCGCACGCAGTCCTGCAGCGCCTGTTCCAGGTTGGTGGCGAAGAAGCTGGTCTGCCAGTGCGCCTCGAAACCTTGCGCGCTGACTTCACGCTGGCTCGGCAGGTATTCGCCGACGAAGCTCGGGTGCGGCCAGTCGGAGCTCAGTTCGACGCGGCTGTCGCGGCCCACCGGAGTCACGCTGAGCTGCTCGGTGCCCTGCAACTTGAGGTCGAAGGCGAACTCCAGCACCTGGCCGCCCTGGCTATCCAGCGCCGGCAGCGCTGCGTGCACGCCGCTGCCGAAACGCTCATCGCCCGAGCCCGGAGCGAAGCTCAGGGTCGTGTCATTCAGGCGTAACTGCAGGTCGTTGCCGATGCCGCGCACATCGCTGATGCCCACCGAGAGGAAGGGCGTGGCGAAACGGTACAAGCCCAGGTCATCGCCCAGGCCCAGACGCGTCGGCAACTTGAACGCGCCACTCACCTGGTTATCGCTGCGATAGAGCAAGGCCTGGTAAATGCCGCGCGCGCGCAACTCGGTCGCGACCTTGCCATTGAGCACGAAGCGCTCCGGCAGGAAGTACAGGCGGCCGCGGGACTGGCGCTGCTCCTGATAACGCTCGCCGGTCTTGGCGTGGGTTTTCCATTCATGCCAGACCTTGGTGTAAGGCATCACCAGAATCGGCCCGGTGATCTGTTGGCGGTAACTGGAGCTGCGGGCAATGTCCTGCAACACGCCCTCGCGCTGATACTGCCGTTCGCTGACCAGCCCGCCGATCATCAACAGGGGAATCAACAGCAACACAATCAACAAGGCGATAGCGCCCAACTTGAAACCCAGGATGCGGTTCATGGGGTGACTCTCCATTTCGACTGAACATGGCGAGAGTCTGCGCGGCCACCATGGGGACTCGATGGAGGAACCATGGAGATTGGATGGGGATTGAACACATGGGTGGCTGCCGCGCACCCGCGACAGACATCGCGGTGCACAGCGTTACTCGGTCCAGAGAAGCTCAGGATTGCGCGCGAACGACCAGTTGCGGACCTGGGTTCTGGCGCCGCTGCAAGCCGTTACTCGCCGCGGATGTACTGCTCCAGTTGCTGGATCAGGCCAGCCTGCTCGGCGATGGTTTCCTTGACCAGATCGCCAATCGACAGCAGGCCGATCAACTCGCCCTCGGCCAGCACCGGCAGGTGGCGCAGATGGTGGTCGGTCATCAGTTGCAGGCAATGCTGGCAGGTGTCACGCGGGCCGATGGTGAGCACTTCAGCGGTCATGATGTCGCTGACCTTGGCGCTGAAGGCCGAGCGCTCCAGCAGTTCCACCTTGCGCACATAGTCACGCTCACTGACGATTCCCGCCAGGCGGTTACCGTCCAGCACCACCAGCGCACCTATCCCCTTCTCGGCCATCAGGCTGATCGCATCGAGTACCGACGCGCTGGGGCCGACACTGTAGACGGCGGCGTGCGGCTTGGATCTGAGGATCTCGGCAACTGTTTTCATGCAATGGCTCCCGCGCTGGCAATTCGAAATAAGGTGGACAGGTTGCACTACAGCATCATTGAGGATAGCCGAGGGTGTATGATTTTTCGGCTAACCGGCCAACTGGCAAGCCACTGGCCACTTGACCGCCGGCCCCCTGACTCGCCAGGCTGGCGTGCCACACAAAGGACGGCGAGAGCCGGGGTCGCTGCGCACAGCCTGCATCAGCCTCGCCCTGCGTCTGAGCCTGTTTTAACTCACCCTGTCTCTTGCGTTACCCTGGCCGCCATGAATTCGACCGATCCCGACACTCAGCACGCTAAAGACGCCCCTAACCGTAGCGACAGCGAACAGATCATCCAGGCACTCGATGCCGGGAAAAACAAGCGCGCGCGCAAACTGCTGGGCCACATGCACCCGGCCAAGATCGCCGCCATGCTGGAGCGACTCGATGCCGAACAACGCCTGGCGCTGTGGCAACAGATCGACCCCGCGCGCGAGGGGCGCATCCTGCCGCACCTGAATATCAGGCTGCGCCAGCAACTGGCCGGCGACTCGACGGATACCCCACCGCCCAGCCAAGAGCCTGGCCAGGAGTCTGGCCTAAGCAACCTCAATCACCTGGAAGCCATCCGCGAGGCCTTGAGCCTGAAGAAGCTCAAGCGCGTGGGGAAAATCCTGCACCGCATGCACCCGGCCAAAGTCGCCGGCCTGCTCGAGGCGCTGCCGCCGGTTGAGCGTCTCAGCGTCTGGAGCATGGTCGAAACAGAACGCGCCGGCCGCATCCTGACCTACCTGCACGATGAGATACGCGTCGCCCTGGCGCTCGAACTGGACCTCGACGATCTGATCGCCTCGGCCCAGCACCTCGAACTCGATGACCGGGTCGACTTGATCCAGACCCTGCCCAAAGACCTGGGCAACAAGCTGTTGCGCGCCAGCAGCGCCAGCCAGCGCAAGCAGCTCGAATCGATGCTGTCCTACCCCGAGGACTCGGCCGGCGGTTTGATGGACCTCGACGCCATCCAGGTCCGCGCCGACGTCAAGGTGAGCACCGTACTGCGCTATTTGCGCCTGCTGGAAACCCTGCCGGCGCAAACCGACATGCTCATGGTGGTCGACCGTAAAGGCCAGTACCAGGGCGGACTGCGCCTGAGCAGCCTGGTCACCGCCGATCTGGATCGCGCCGTGGCGGAGCTGCTGGACAGCGAGATCGTCGGCATTGCCGTGACCACCACGGGCAGCGATGTGGCCCGCCTGTTCCAGGACCTCGACCTGCTCTCCGCTCCGGTGCTGGACGAACATAACCAGGTGATAGGTCGCATCACCGTGGATGACGTGGTCGACCTGATCCGCGAAGACTCGGACCGCGCGCTGATGCAGATGGCCGGCCTCGACGATGAAGCCGACATGTTCGCCCCCGTGCTGGTCAGCTCGCGCCGCCGTGCGGTCTGGCTGGGCATCAACCTGATCACCGCCTTCAGCGCCGCCTGGGTGATCGGCCTGTTTCAGGCCACCCTGGAACAACTGGTCGCGCTCGCCGTGCTGATGCCCATAGTCGCGAGCATGGGCGGCATCGCCGGCAGCCAGACCCTGACCCTGGTCATCCGGGGCCTGGCCCTGGGGCAGGTGCAGAAAGGCAACATCCGCATCCTGCTCAACCGCGAACTGGGGGTTTCCATCCTCAATGGCCTGTTGTGGGCCGTGGTCATCGCCTTGCTGGCGGTGGCCTGGTTCGGCGACTGGGGGCTGGGCGCGGTGCTGGGCAGCGCGATCCTGATCAACCTGCTGTGCGCCGCACTCGCCGGCTGGGCCATCCCGCTGATCCTCGACCGCATGGGCATCGACCCGGCACTGGCCGGCAGCGTGATTCTCACCACGGTGACCGATATCATCGGTTTTTTCGCCTTTCTCGGCCTGGCCAGCATCCTGCTGCTGTAAACCTGGGCGAAACGCCAGCCAGGGGAGGCTGGATTCAAGCGTTGCAGCCGCACTCACGCGTTGCAACGCAGGCCGCAGCGCTTGCCAAACATCATCGCCGCGCGGCACATTTGCACTCTGCACAACCATGGACGGTACTGTGAAAAGACTCGCACTCCCGCTGATCGCCCTGATCGCCTTCTCCAGCTACACCCTCTACGTCATGCTGCAGGCCGAGCAATCCTTGCTGCAGTTCGGCCTGCAGCTGATGGCCAGCGCGGATACCGCCCAGGTGGTGATCGACCTCTACCTGCTGGCGACCCTGGCCTGCGTCTGGATGTATACCGATGCCAGGGCGCGCGGCAAATCCCTGGCCTACCTGCTGCCCTACCTGGCGCTGACCGCCGTCTTCGTGTCGGTCGGCCCATTGCTTTATCTGGTGGTCAAAGCCTTGAGCAAGGACCGCCCTGCCCCGTAACGGAGTGATTG
>JBFKAF010000321.1:0-4656 GCA_041621735.1 Pseudomonas sp. | reverse complement strand
CTCCAGACCGACAAGCTGCTCGAACGTCAGGGTATAGAGGTCCGCCGGCGAACCCACCAAGCCTTCGTCGACCAGTTGTTCGACGCTCTTTTCGCCCAGGCCCTCGATATCCATGGCGCGGCGCGACACATAGTGGATGATGGCCTGCTTGAGCTGGGCCGCGCAGGCCAGGCGGCCAACACAACGGTAGATCGAGCCTTCGCTGACCGACTCCCTACCCTTGCTGCGCCTGACCAACTGGGTGCGCTCGACCCGGGAGCCACACACCGGGCAACTTTCGGGAATGTGCACGGGGCGCGCATCCGCCGGGCGGCGCTCGGCCACCACCTGCACCACTTGCGGAATCACATCGCCGGCGCGGCGAATGATCACCGTATCGCCGATCATCACGCCCAGGCGCGCCACTTCATCCATGTTGTGCAGGGTCGCGTTGGATACCGTGACACCGGCCACTTTCACCGGCTGCAAGCGTGCCACCGGCGTCACTGCGCCGGTGCGACCGACCTGGAACTCGACATCCAGCAACTCGGTCAGCTCCTCCATTGCCGGAAACTTATGGGCAATCGCCCAGCGCGGCTCGCGGGCACGAAAGCCCAGCTCGCGCTGGTAGGCCAGGTTGTTGACCTTGAACACCACACCGTCGATTTCATAAGGCAGGGCGTCGCGCTTCTCGCCAATCGCCCGGTAATAGGCCAGGCACTCTTCGGCGCCCCTGGCCAACTGCAGCTCACGACTGATCGGCAGGCCCCAGCCTTTCAGTGCGCTGAGAATACCGACATGGCTATCCGGCAACTCGCCCTGCACCTGGCCGATGCCATAGGCGCACAACTCCAGCGGGCGGCTGGCGGTGATCCGCGAGTCCAGCTGGCGCAAGCTGCCAGCCGCGGCGTTGCGTGGGTTAGCGAAGGTCTTGCCACCGCTCTCCAGCTGCCGGGCGTTCAACGCGGCGAAACCGGCCCTGGACATGAACACCTCACCACGCACTTCCAGCACGCTTGGCCAGCCGCTGCCGTGCAGCTTGAGTGGGATATTGCGGATGGTGCGCACGTTGACACTGATGTCTTCGCCGGTGCTGCCATCGCCACGGGTAGCGCCGCGCACCAGCAAGCCATTCTCATACAGCAGGCTGACCGCCAGGCCATCTAGCTTGGGCTCGCAGCTGTACTCGACCTCGGCGCCAGCTCCGAACAGGTCGCCGACCGGCAGATCCAGGCCTTCGCGCACACGGCGGTCGAAATCACGCAGCTCATCCGCTTCGAAGGCGTTGCCGAGGCTGAGCATCGGCACCTCGTGCTTGACCTCGCCGAAAGCCGACAGCGCCAGGCTGCCGACCCGCTGGGTCGGCGAGTCCGGCGTAATCAGCTGCGGATGCGCGGCTTCCAGGGCCTTCAGCTCGTGGAACAGACGATCGTATTCCGCATCCGGAATGCTCGGCTCATCCAGCACGTGGTAGCGATAGTTGTGCTCATCCAGCTCGGCGCGCAGCTGGGCGATGCGCTCTGCGGCAATCTGCGGGGTTGTGGCGGCGTCGGTCATCTTGCTTATCTCTCAAACGAGAAAGAGCAGCCTGGGCTGCTCTTTCTATTAAAACGGCGGCGCTTGTTAACGCTTGTTGGTCAACTGCCGGCGCTCAAACTCGACAATGCGCTGGCGATAGTGCTCGATGGTTTGCGCGGTCATCACGCTGCGCTGGTCATCCTTCAGCTCGCCATTCAGCTCATGGGCCAATTTGCGAGCGGCGGCGACCATCACGTCGAACGCCTGCTTGGGATGACGCGGACCTGGCAGACCAAGGAAGAAGCTCACCGCGCGGGTGCTGAAACCGTCAATATCGTCCAGGTCGAAGGTGCCTGGCTTCAGTGCGTTGGCCATGGAGAACAGCACTTCACCATTGCCAGCCATGCTTTCGTGGCGATGGAAAATATCCATCTCACCGAAGCGCAGACCGCTCTCGAGGATGTTCTGCAGCAAGGCCGGGCCTTTGAAACCGTCCCCTTCGCGGGCTATCACGTTGATCACCAGGACTTCTTCGACTGGCGGCAGCTCTTTGCCGACGTCTTTAACCGCGCCATTGTGCGTGTCCGGTGCCTCGTCATCGACCGGGTTGAGCAAGGTCGGCACCGGCTCATCCAGATCCAGGTTCAAATCACCCTGCTCCGGCTCACCGACACGCCGACGGTTCAACTCGCGGGCGCTCATGGAAGGCAGATTTTCATCGTCCAGCGAGGGTTCCTTATGCCGACTGACCACCCGCGCCGGGCTCAGCAGATTGGGATCGCTGTCGTCATCCGGCAGGTCGGCCACACTGCGGTCGAGTTTGAATTTCAACTTGCCCTTGCCACCACGCATACGCCGCCAGCCATCGAACAAGATGCCAGCAATCACAATGATGCCGATGACGATCAGCCACTCGCGTAGACCGAATTCCATGAAATACCCTGACCCCTAATGAAAATTAATATAAAAAAAGAGCATCCAGCCCATGCTTCGGTAACTCTAAAACGTGGTGCCAACTCCATGTTCTGACAGGCGTTTTCCACGTGCAACAAAAGTGGCCATTAAGCTAGCACGACGAAAGGCAACTTTACACCGCCAGACGCATCATGCATCCACCATTGCCAATGCTTCCTCCACATCCACCGCCACCAAACGCGAGCAGCCCGGCTCGTGCATGGTTACGCCCATCAACTGGTCGGCCATTTCCATGGCGATCTTGTTGTGGGTGATATAGATGAACTGCACCTTTTCCGACATTTCCTTGACCAGACGCGCATAGCGACCGACGTTGGCATCGTCCAGCGGCGCATCCACCTCATCGAGCATGCAGAACGGCGCCGGATTGAGCTGAAAGATGGCGAACACCAGGGCCAGCGCGGTCAGCGCCTTCTCGCCACCCGAGAGCAGGTGGATGGTGCTGTTCTTCTTGCCCGGCGGCCGCGCCATGATGGTCACCCCGGTATCGAGTAGATCTTCGCCGGTGAGTTCCAGGTAGGCATTGCCGCCACCGAACACCTTAGGGAACAGCGCCTGCAGGCCGCCGTTGATCTGATCGAAGGTTTCCTTGAAGCGATTGCGGGTTTCCTTGTCGATCTTGCGGATGACATTTTCCAGGGTGTCCAGTGCCTCCACCAGGTCGGCATCCTGCGCGTCGAGGTAGCGTTTACGCTCGGACTGCTGCTGATATTCGTCGATGGCCGCCAGGTTGATCGGCCCCAGCCGCTGAATCCGCGCCGCGAGCCGTTCCAACTGCTCGGCCCAGTCATTCTCGCTGGCGTCTGCCGGCAAGGTCGCAAGCACGCCATGCAGATCGTAATTATCTTCCAGCAACTGCTCCTGCAACGCCTTGCGCCGCACGCTCAGCGACTGCCACTCCAGGCGTTGCTGCTCCAGTTGCCCGCGCAACAGCTGCGACTGTTGCTCGGCCTGGCTGCGGCGTTTCTCCGCATCGCGCAGTTCGCGATCGGCGTCCTCCAAGGCCAGGCGCGCCAGCTTGAGTTCCTCTTCCACGCCCATGCGCCGGTCGAGCAACTCTTCCAGCTTCATGCGCAATTCTTCCAGCGGCGCCTCCCCTTCTTCAAGGTTGAGGTTGAGCTGTTCGCGCTTCTCATGCAGACGCTCGGCCTGCTGCTGCAGGCGTTCCAGTGCCTGACGCGTGGAGTCGTGCTGGGCTTTCAGCGAACCCAGACGTACGGCCAACTGATGGGCATGATCCTTGTGTTGACGGGCCTCCTGTCGCATCCGATCGAGCCGCTCGCGCAGCTCATCGCGCGTGGCCAGCAGGCTCTCGCGCTGCTGGTTATCCTCGGCCATGGCGTCCAGGGCATCCTGCAGTTGCAGGCGCCCCTCACCTAACTGTTCGATTTCAAGTTCGCGCTGCTCGGCCAGCTCGCTCAGCTCGCTGTCGAGACGACGACGACGCAGGGTCAATTGCTCGGCCTTGGCTTGACCGACCGACAGCTGCGCCTTTAGCTCACCCAGGCGACGGGCCTGGTCCTGCAGCTGGCAACGTTGCAGCTCACGCAATTCCTCTTGCTCGCGCTGCGTGTCGCGCAGCGCCAGCAAGCGTTCGTCCAACAGCGCCAGGGCGGCGTCGCGCTCCTCGCGCTCCAGACTCAGGCGCTCCAACTCCTGACCACGCGCCAGCACGCCGCTTTCCGCTTCGCTGGCGCGGCGAATACGCAGGAAGTGCCGGCCGACCCAATAGCCATCGCGGCTGATCAGGCTCTCACCCTCGCCCAGCGTCGCGCGCGCTGCCAGCGCCTGATCGAGGGACTCCACCGGCCTGACCTTGGCCAGCCAGGGCGCCAGGTCGACGCTGGCCTCGACCTTGTCCAGCAGGCTGCCGGCTACCCGCACACTGCCTTTACTCGGACAGACCAGGCGCAGGTCGCCCTGCTCGAAGCCGCTGAAATCCAGCCCGCTGAACGTTTGGTCGACGCCGTCATCCAGGAGCACCGCTTGCAGGTCGGCGCCGAGCACGGTTTCCACCGCCAGTTCCCACCCCGACTCGACCCGCAACCCCTCGGCCAGCCGCGGCCGCTGGTTCAGCTGCTGCACGCGCAGCCACTCGCCGGCGCCTTTGCCCGGATCCAGCGCCGCCTGCTGCAACGCCTCCAGCGAGGCCAGTCGACCGTTCAACCGCTGCAGCTCGCCCTG
>JBFKAF010000320.1:0-4673 GCA_041621735.1 Pseudomonas sp. | reverse complement strand
CTGAACAAGATCCTCGATACCGGGCGCTTCGACTTAGAGCGCGCCGCCCAGGCGCCGGGCTGGCTCAAGCAGCTGCGCGGCGAGCACATCCCCGAGACCGAGGAAACCGAGGAATACGGCATCGCCTCCAGTGTTTACCGTGCGCGGCGGCCCTTGCATCCAGAGCGCTTCTTCGCCTTCGTCAACCGCGAATGGAGCAACGGCCGCCTGCTGCGCTCCAAGGGTTTCTTCTGGCTGGCCAGCAAGTACCAGGAAGCTGGCAGCTGGTCCCAGGCTGGCGGCCTGATGCGCCATGGCTTTGCCGGGCGCTGGTGGCGCTTCGTGGCGAAAAGCCAGTGGCCGACGGACGACGAAGGCCTGCAGGCGATCATGCAGCACTGGGAGGCGCAGAGCGGCGATTGCCGACAGGAGCTGGTGTTTATCGGCCAGAATATCGACTTCGCCCAGCTTACCGCCGAGCTGGATGCCTGCCTGCTGGATGACGCGGAAATGGCCCAGGGCATGGATGCCTGGCGGGCGCTGCCCGATCCCTTCGGTCCCTGGGTCGAGGAGGTCGCTGCCTGATGCTCGCGCCCATTAACGCGAAAGTCGCGCAGCGACGCCATCCGTATGTCCTTCTCCCGCAGGGAGGCGGCTCCCGCTTCCTAGGGAATTGCCGCGTTCAGCACACCCCTGTGGATCAAGCTGGTGCGCAGCGGCGGATGAGGGAGGCGGGTATGCCCGCCAGACAGCCGCTGACACAGGAGGCCGGCGAGCGGATCGAGGTGCTCGGCGAGGTGCTGCGTGATGAGGTCAACCTGGCCATCTGGCAGCGTCGGTTGCCGCCAGCGATCGCTGCCTTCGCCGAGCAGTTACTGGCCCGGGGGGAACTGCTGGCGGAGTCCAGGGTGCTGGAGTTGCCGCACTCGGAAAGCGCGCCTGATCTGAGCGGCCTGCTGGCCCGCCATGGCGGGTTGCCCGGTCATGCGGCCTTTATTGCCGATGTGACCTGGCTGGTCAGTGCCTTCGCCTGCCTGCTCGACGCCAAGCGCATCGGTCTGCGCCTGCGCGTGCTGGACAAGGCCATGTGCCCGCGCTTTCACGTCGACCATCTGCCGCTACGCCTGATCACCAGCTATGCGGGGGTTGGCAGCCAGTGGCTGCGCGAGGGCGTGATGGCGCGTCAGCGTCTCGGCGACCCGGCTGCCGAACCCGTGGATGAGGCCCTGATCGAATGCGCCGTGGCCGGCCATGTGCTGCTGGCCAAGGGCGAGAAATGGATCGGCAACGAGGGCGGCGGCTTGATTCACCGTTCGCCGCGACCACCATCCGGCGAGCGGCGCTTGTTGCTGACCCTGGATTGGTTGGCGTGAGTGATTGCGGTCTGCGCGAGTTGTTGTAGGAGTCAGCTTGCTGGCGATCTTGCCAGGCGCAGCGCCTCGCCAGCGAGCTGGCTGCTGCAGGGTGCGGCTGGCTTAGCGCGCCATCCACACACCCTTGTTCTGCCGTTCGCAGAACGGCTTGAGGTAGTTGGCGTCGTTGGCCACGCCGTAGTAGTGGATGTCCTGCTGGTAAGGCGTGCCGCCGACCCTGGCGTTGCGGCACACGCCGAAGGCGCCGATCGGGCACTGCTCGACGAAGGCCACTTCGACCTTCTGCCCTTTCAGTTGCGGTTGGCAGAAACCGCTGCGAAACAGCTGCGGCGGGATGCTGCGGTTCTGCTGGCAGACCTTGACGTCCAGGCGTTCGGCCTGGCTGTGCACCACGCAGGCCTCGCCCCAGGCCAGGCTGGATAAAGCCGATAATGCCAGCAGTATTAAGCAACGCATCGAATGCCTCCTGAGGTCTTTGCCGGCGACTCTAGCACGAGGCTTTTCTGCCGTCTGCGCGGGCGGGCGAGTGCCGAGGACTTCTCCTTCGCGCAGTAAAACCGCACCATAGAGCCATGCTGAAAAATATCCCCACGCACCTGATCGGCGGTCCCCTGGGCGCCGGCAAGACCAGCCTGATCCGCCAGCTGTTGGCGCAACGTCCCGCGCATGAGCGCTGGGCGGTGCTGATCAACGAGTTCGGTCAGATAGGCCTGGACGCGGCCTTGCTCAGTACCGATGACGCCGGCATCGCCCTAGGCGAAGTGGCTGGTGGCTGCCTGTGCTGCGTCAACGGCGTGCCGTTTCAGGTCGGCCTGAGCCGCTTGCTGCGCAAGGCCAAGCCGCAGCGCCTGCTGATCGAGCCGTCCGGCCTCGGTCATCCGCTGGAACTGCTGCGCCAGCTCAGCGCACCGCCCTGGGCCGGGGTGCTGAGCGTGCAAGCGCCGGTGCTGGTGCTGGATGCCGCCGCGCTGGCGGCCGGCGCGACCCTGCCGGAGAGCCAGCAGGCGGCGCTGAGCCATGCGGGCTTGCTGCTGATGAACAAGGCCGAGGGCCTGGACGCTGCGGCGCGGGCCAGGATTGCCGCGCAATTGCCGCCCCGGCCGCTGTGCTGGACCAGCCAGGCCGCGCTGCCGTTGGCGCAGTTGCCCGGTCTCGGCGTTCGGGCGGAAGACTTCCAGGGGTTCGACACCTTGCCCGATCCGGTGGCGCCGTTGGCACAGATCTGGCGCTCGCCGCAGGAGCCGATCTGCCAGGTCCAGGCTCAGCCCGAGGGTTGGAGCATCGGTTGGCGCTGGCATCCGAGTCAGCGTTTCGAGCGCCGGCGCGTGCAGCAGTGGCTCGCCGCGCTGCCTTGGCGGCGGGCCAAGCTGGTGCTGCACAGCGAAGCCGGCTGGCGCTCGGCCAATGCCCTGGACGGGCAGGCGCTGCAGTGGCAGCGCAGCGAGTGGCGCAAGGATTCGCGGCTCGAGCTGATCTTCGACCGGCCACAGGATGAGGCGCGTCTCAAGGCCGCAGTGGCGGCTTGTCGGCTGCAATAAAGTCGCTAACGCCGATTCACCCGACCTGCTGGGCTGGCTACACTGCGCGCTGTTTATTGCGAGGCGCTTTGCATGCAGTTGCTCCCCTGGTCCCACGCCAGTTCCGCCGGCTTCACCCTGCGCGGTTGGCATTCGCCGGCTTCCGGCAAGCCCGTGTTGCACTTCCTGCATGGCAACGGCTATTGCGGGCGGGTCTACCAGCCGCTGCTGGAGCATCTGGCGGAGGACTTCGACCTCTGGTTGTGCGACGTGCAGGGCCACGGCGACAGTGACCACGGCGGCCGTTTCCATGGCTGGAATCGCAGCGCCGAGTTGGCCCTGGAGGCCTTCGCCGAGGGCCGCGAGCGGTTCGCCGAGGCGCCGGCGTTCGCCCTCGGCCACAGTTTCGGCGGGGTGCTCAGCAGCCTGATGCTGGCCCAGCAGCCACAGCTGTTCCAGCGCGCGGTATTGCTCGACCCGGTGCTGTTCAGCCCGGCGATGATCGGGGTCATGGCCTTGTCCGATGTGGTCGGCCTGGCTCGGCGCAACACCCTGGCGAGCAAGGCGCGCAAGCGCCGCCGGCAATGGCCGGATCGTGACGCCGCGTATGCCAGTCTGCACGGCCGCGGCATGTTTCGCGGCTGGCACGAGGCGGCGTTCGCCGCCTATATCGAGCATGCCCTGCGAGACAACGAGCAAGGCGTGGAGCTGAAGTGTCGCCCGAGCCGCGAAGCGGACATCTTCGGCTCCTACCCCAAGCGCCTGTGGCCCTCGCTGGCCAAGGTGGTCACTCCGACCGAGGTAATCTACGGCCAGCGCAGCTACCCCTTCGTCGCCAAATCGGTGGCGCGCTGGTGCGCCAGCAATCCCCACGTGCGCGCGCAGGTGGTCGACGGCGGCCACTGCTTTATGCAGGAGCAGCCCACGGCGACCGCCGAGCGGGTGGCCGACTTCCTGTTGCAACGTAGCTGAACGGCATGCTGCCTAAGCGTGCTGGCGATTATCGGGGGTGAGCATGAAACGCATGCTGTGTGCTGTGTTGCTGCTGCTGGCCGGTCAGGTTCAGGCCCTCGACTGGCAGGATAATGCGGCGCTGACCCAGGTGTTCGAGCGCGCGGGCGTGACGGGCACCTTCGTCCTGCACGAAGTCGGCAGCGCACAGCTGCAGGGACACAATCGCCAGCGCGCAGAAACCCGCTACACCCCGGCCTCCACCTTCAAGATCGCCAATAGCCTGATTGGACTGGCCACGGGCGCGGTCAGCAGTGTCGATGAGGTGTTTGCCTACGACGGCCAGCCGCAGTACCTCAAGGCCTGGGAGCAGGACATGGGGCTGCGCGAGGCGATCAAGGTCTCCAATGTGTCGGTCTATCAGGCGCTGGCGCGGCGCATCGGCCTGGCGCGTATGCGCAATCAGGTGAGCGCCCTGGATTACGGCAATGGCGAGATTGGCAGCCAGGTCGAGCAGTTCTGGCTACAGGGGCCGTTGGCCATCAGTGCGGTGGAGCAAGCCCGGTTTCTCGCCCGCCTGGTTCAGGATCGGCTGCCCTATGCGCCTGCCATCCAGGCCCAGGTGCGTGAGATCAGCCTGCTTGAGCAGGGTCCAGGCTGGCGTCTGTCTGGCAAGAGCGGATGGGCCACCTCCACCGAACCGGGTATCGGCTGGTGGGTGGGCTGGCTGGAGCAGCACGGCAAGGTGTATAGCTTTGCGCTGAATATCGACATCCACGAACCCGCGGATCTGCCTAAACGGGTGGCGCTGGGCAAGGCCAGCCTGCGTGCTCTAGGCCTGTTGTGAGCGCCG
>JBFKAF010000319.1:0-4679 GCA_041621735.1 Pseudomonas sp. | reverse complement strand
GAACAGACCGACCACACGGGACAAAGCGCCTGGTTCGTTTTCCAGCAGCAGGGAAATAATATGTCGCATGCTTAAGTCCGCTCCGTCTTGCTCAACCACATATCACGCATCGACCCGTCCTTGATCAGCATCGGATAGACGTGCTCGCTGTTATCGACCTGGATATCGAGGAATACCAGACGATCCTTCAGTGCGAACGCCTCTTCCATCATCGGCTTCAGATCCTTCAGATCGGTAATGCGCATGCCCACGTGACCGTAGGCCTCGGTCAGTTTGACGAAATCGGGCAACGACTCCATGTAGGAGTGCGAATGACGGCTGCTGTACATCATGTCCTGCCACTGGCGCACCATACCGAGGACGCCATTGTTGAGGTTGATGATTTTCACCGGCAAGTCGTACTGCAGGCAGGTGGACAGCTCCTGAATGTTCATCTGGATACTGCCTTCACCGGTGACACAGGCGACGTCGTCATCAGGGAAGTTCAGCTTGACCCCCATCGCTGCCGGGAAGCCGAACCCCATGGTGCCCAGACCGCCGGAGTTGATCCAGCGATTGGGTTTATTGAACCGGTAGTACTGCGCCGCGAACATCTGATGCTGACCTACATCGGAGGTGACGAAGGCATCGCCGTGGGTCACTTCACTCAGCGTTTCGATCACGGTCTGCGGCTTGATGATGCTGCCGTCACCCTTGTCGTACGGGAACATGCCACGGCTGCCACGCCACTCTTCGATCTGCTTCCACCAGCTGGACAACGCCTCTTTGCCCGGGGCTTCGCCGATTTCCTTGAGGATCGCGACCATCTCGGTCAGCACGCTGTCCACCGGACCAACAATCGGAATGTCGGCCTTGATGGTCTTGGAAATCGAAGCGGGATCGATGTCGATGTGGATGATCTTGGCGTTTGGGCAGAACTTACTCGGGCCATTGATTACCCGATCATCGAAGCGCGCGCCTACGGCGAGAATCACATCGGCATGGTGCATCGCCAGGTTGGCGGTGTAGCTGCCATGCATACCCAGCATGCCGAGGAACTGACGATCGGTGCCTGGATAGCCGCCCAAGCCCATCAGGGTGTTGGTCACCGGCAGGTTGAGCATTTTCGCCAGCTCGGTCAGCGGCGCCGCGGCGCCACCCATGATCACCCCACCACCGGAGTAGAGCATCGGCCGCTTGGCGCTCAGGAGCAGCTCCGCGGCTTTGCGGATCTGCCCGGAATGCCCGCGCAATGCCGGGCTGTAGGAACGCAGTTTGGCTTTCTTCGGGTAAACGTACTCGAACTTCTCGGCCGGATTGGTCATGTCCTTCGGAATATCCACGACAACTGGCCCAGGACGACCAGACTGCGCCAGATAGAAGGCCTTCTTCAATACCTCTGGAATTTCCGAAGCATGCTTGATCATGAAGCTGTGCTTCACGATCGGCCGGGAGATACCGATCATGTCGGTTTCCTGGAAGGCATCGGTACCGACCATGTTGCTGGGCACCTGGCCGGACAGCACCACCATCGGGATGGAATCCATATAGGCCGTGGCAATACCGGTAATGGCATTGGTCGCGCCCGGGCCGGAAGTCACCAGCACCACACCGGCTTTACCGGTTGCGCGGGCATAACCATCGGCCATATGCGTTGCCGCTTGTTCGTGACGAACCAGGATATGTTGCACTTCCGGCTCTTTGAACAGGGCATCATAGATATGCAGCAAGGCACCGCCAGGGTAGCCATAAATGTTCTTAACGCCTTCGTCACGCAAAAAGCGGACGACCATTTCAGCGCCGGATAAAAGCTCCACGTTGTTCACCTCTAAAACGCCAGAAAACCGCCCACAATGGGACGGTCTAAGATAGGTTTACTGCCAAGCAGAGCATGAGCGACGGTGGTCGCCGACTACGTCAGCTACTACTGAGCAAGTATTGGGAACACCCCAAGTATTGCGGGGTCTTCCCACCCAGCGCGAGGTAACGCGTTACGGGTGAAACAGGTCGGCGCGGGTGTGCGCCTCATGTCTGCTGAGCTAAAGCCTGCTTGCGGCGGACTCCACTACAGCGAACGTTGAATTGTTCGGATTCGAGCGGGGCAAGTCAAGTGATCCGTAGCGGAATCTGCAATCTTCTGCTGTGACGCAGCGCAGGATGACGATTCAAGCTTTTTCGTTATAGTAACCATCAGGTTTCGCAGCTCATTTAAGGAAACAGCATGCGCCGAATGATTCTCACCAGCAGCTTGCTGCTCGCCCTGAGCGCAACCGCCATGGCCAGCCAAGTGTACAAGTGGGTCGATGCACAAGGGGTCACCCACTTCGGTGCGCAACCACCGCAAGGCCAGCAAAGCACGACCATCAATACCGCGACCCCACCGCCCAAGCCTGTTGAGCAAAAAGCCGCGCCGACTTTCCAGAGCATCGCCGACCCCGAGCAGGCCGCGATCGACGAGAAGGTCAAACGAGAAATCGCCGCCAAGGAGGTCGAGCGCAAGAAGCATTGCGAAAGCGTGCGCACAAACCTTGCGCAACTGGAGAACAACCCACGCGTGCGAGTGGAAGAAGCAGGCGAGGTGCGTCGCCTAACCGAAGAGGAACGTCAACAGCGCATTGCAGAGGCCAAGAAGTCGATCGCCAGTAACTGCAAATAAGCAGGCCAGCGCGGCCTCAGGCCGCGCCAGCGATCAGCTGATCGAAGCCACCCAGCAAACGTATAAGTTCTCTGGCTTGCGCCATGCGCTGGCCATACACCTGCTCGGCCATGGGCTGAATTCCAGAGATCGCAGGCAGCTCTGCTCCTGTTTCAAGCAGGTGCTTCATGCGCGGCAGAAAGACCCATTGCAACCACTGCTCGAATGCCATGCTATCGACGCAAAAGGGTTGCTGGCTGGCCAGGGACTCCTCGCTCGGCGACTGATCACTCCACCAGCCCTGCACGCGCAACTCACGCTCGATCAGCAATAACTGCTCAGCCACCGCCAGCACACGTGCATCCATCAGAGATTGACCCGCGCACGCTCACGCGCCTGCGCCGCACCGGCTGGATCGCCCTGGCGCTCACGAGCCTGGGCGATCAGGTTCCACAAGCTGGCCTGCAGCGCCGGACGACCACTGGCATAACTCAAGCCACGACGCGCAAACTGCTCGGCCTGGGCCGCATCGCCTTGCGCCAGACGAACCTCTGCCAGACGAAAGAGCACCTGCGGCTCACGCGGCGCGATGCGCTGAGCCCGTTCCAGACTGGACGCTGCGCCATTCAGATCACCACTGCCTTGCTGTTGCTGGGCGGTAGTCAACAATGCCAACACCGGACCATCCAACTGTTCATCGGCGGCCAAGCCTCCCGAGCTCGGAATCCCGCTCGGCATTACCGGAGCTGGTGCGCCGTAAGCCCCCGGGCCACTCGAGTCAGTGCTCAGCGGCGCACTGCCCTGGCTACCACTAATCGGAGCACTGGGCGCCGGGAAGGTCTGAATCGGCGCCGTACTGCCACCCGCACCCGGCACCATCACCACCACACCCGAGTCTTGTGGCTGGCTTGGTCGTGGGCTAGGCGTCGCGCCATAACCGCCGACAGTGTCTTGCTGCTGCTCAGAGGCCGACGAGCCGGACTCGACCACCGGAATCGAGCCGCGTGGCACGCTGGCGCAACCACCCAGCAATACCGAGGCAGTTAAAACAGGAATCAACCACTTAGTCACGTCGCACCCTCTTCAATTAATCCAGCCAGCCACGCACCCAATCCATAACCGAGTCGACCGGCGCCTGGATGCCACAGGCGATGCCAGGGACTGGTTCGCTGCCGCGAATATACGGCATCTGCACGGCATTCGGGCAGCTCGGGTCGGAGCCTCGCCCACTGTTGGCGTCCACCCAGGCTTGCACCACGTTATCCGGTAGCGGCATGTCCAGCGGCAGCGGGTCGGCCTTGCGCATGAAGTCGGTCCACACCTGCAAGGCGCCACTGGCACCGGTCAGCGGCGTCGGGCCGTTATCGTCGCGGCCAAGCCAGACCACCGCCAACAGATCCTGGCTGAAACCGGCAAACCAGCTGTCCCGCGAGTCGTTACTGGTCCCGGTTTTACCCGCCAGCGCCAGAGAGCTGGGCAACTGGTTATACACCGAGCGCCCGGTGCCTTCGTGCATGGTGCGCTGCATGGCGTTCTGCAGCAGATAAATCGCGCCGGCATCGAAACGCTGCTGAATCTGGTAGGGGTAGCGCTTGAGCGGTTCGCCCTCGGCGGTCAAAACACTGCGAATGCCTCGCAACGGGGTATTGAACCCCCCATTGGCCAAGGTCTGGTACATATCCGCCACTTCCAGTGGGGTCAGTGCCCCCGCGCCCAGCAGCATGGATGGATAGGCCGGCCACTTGCGCTCGACACCCAGGCGCTCAAGGGTTTTGAGTACGTTTGGCACGCCCAGTTCCAGCCCCAACTTGGCGGTGGACAGGTTGTAGGAGTTGACCAGCCCCTGGTACAGGTAAATCGTACCGTGGGCCTTGCGGTCATAATTCTGCGGACGCCAGACCTGCCCGTCCTGCCCCTTGATGGAGAAGGGTTGATCCTCGAGCAAGCTGGTCAGGGTGTACTGACTGGGACGCTCCAGCGCGGTCAGGTAGATCGCCGGCTTGATCAACGAGCCAATCGGCCGCACCGCATCCAAGGCCCGGTTGAAGCCGGCAAAGCGCGGCTG
>JBFKAF010000318.1:0-4691 GCA_041621735.1 Pseudomonas sp. | reverse complement strand
CTGCATGCAGGAACCGAGGCCAGTTATTCTCGTCTAACCTCCGGTATGCCACCCTTTGGTTTATCGGAGATCGCCATGCATCGTTGTTTGCTCACCGCGGTTACCGCGACCGCCCTGATCGTCGGCAGTGCCCAGGCGCAAACCCTGGTCGCCACCAGCAATGTCATAGTGCGGGCGGTAGACCGTAGCCTCGATTTCACCTCGGACACCACCACCTCGATCCGCGACTCGAAGATCGTCCTCGCCGCCCGTGACGATGCCGCCAGCTTCGTCGCCAGCCAGGGTGCGATCCGCGGCGCCCAGTTGGAAGCGGCATTCACCAGCATTCGTAGCCAGATGCCCGAAGCGCTGAACGCCTCCGACCAAGCCTTGGCCGCAGCCATACTCGCCCGTTGATGCCGCCACGTGCCTGGTTGCTGGCCCTGCTGCTGGCCAGCGCCAGCAGCCACGCCGAGCTCCGTCTGAAGCTGGAGGGCGAAGCGCTCAAGCCGAACCAACGCCAGGCCAGCCAAGTGTTGCTGGACGAGGCGCTGGCCGCCTTGCCACCACGCATAACCCAGCAACTGGATCGCCGCGTCAGCGTGCGCTGGCGACCGATGCCGGCCGAGGTCTATGGCCGCGCCGGTCGTTTCAGCGGTATCGAGCTGAATGCCGCGCTGCTGCCCGGCTTGAGCGACGGCAGCGCCGCCAGCAGCACGACCCAGCGCCCGCACGGCAACGTGCGCCGCGAGTTGCTGGCCACCGTGCTGCACGAACTCACTCATCTGTACGACCGCGCGCGGCTCTGGTCGACGCCTGAGCGCAATCACCTCTCCCGTTGCCGGCGACATGCCGACAGCCTCGGCCTAGTCGGTTTGCCCGACGCCTGCCGGGGGCAAACCGAGCGGCGCTTCACCCTCAGCGACGACCCGCGCCTGCTCGACCTGGCGGGTTGGCCGCAATATGTCGGCCGGCGTGGCGCCCGCGAACAGCACAATGGCCAGGTCGCCCGCAGCCCGGACAGCTATGAACTGAGCAACCCGCGCGAATTCGTCGCGGTGAATCTGGAGTATTTCCTCCTCGACCCCAGCTATGCCTGCCGCCGACCGTCGCTGGCCGGCTATTTCCGCCAGCACTTCGACTGGGCGCCACGCCAGCAGCAGCGCTGCGCCGACAGCTATGCCTACCTGAATGCCGGCAGCGACTTCGCCCGCCAGCCCCTCGGCCGACTCGACCCCGAGCGGGTCTATCAGGTCGATTTCCTCCTGGCCGAGGCCAACGATGCCTGGGTCAGCCGCTGGGGCCACAGCATGCTGCGCCTGGTGATCTGCGCCGAGGGTCGCCCGCGCGGGCCGGATTGCCGGCTGGACCTGGACCAGCACCTGGTGCTGTCCTATCGCGCCTTCGTCGGCGATGTGCAGCTGTCTAGCTGGGACGGCCTGACGGGCGCCTACCCGTCGCGCCTGTTCGTCCTGCCGCTGGCCCAGGTGATCGATGAATACACCAAGGTCGAGCTGCGCAGCCTGGCTTCGGTGCCGCTGAGGCTGACCCGCGAGCAGCTCGAGCAACTGGTCAGGCGCGCCGTCGAACAGCATTGGAGCTATGACGGCGACTACTACTTCATCTCCAACAACTGTGCGGTGGAAACCCTCAAGCTGCTGCGCAGCGGTAGCCAGCACCCGCGCCTGCAGGCACTCGACAGCATCCTGCCCAACGGCCTGCTGGAGATCTTGGCCGGCCGCGGCCTGGCCGACCGCAGCGTGCTCGACGACCCACGCGAGGCGTTGCGCCTGGGCTACCGCTTCGACTCTTACCGCGACCGTTACCAGGCCATGTTCGAGGTGCTGCAACAGCGCCTGCCAATCGAGCAACCACGGGTCGAGGACTGGCTCGAGCAACCGGCCAGCGTGCGCCGGCCCTGGTTCGCCAAAGCCGACCTGCGCGCCAGTGCCGCGCTGCTGTTGTTGGAGCAGGCGGCGCTGCGCCGGCAACTGCTGCTGGCCCAGGATGAACTCAAGCAGCGTTACCTGACCGGCCGCGCCGCCCAGGACCCGAGCCTGAACAAGGCCGGCGTGGCCCTCGAACAGATCCTCGCCAACAGTGGCTTTCTCAGCCGTCCGGCAGAATTGCTCGAGGGCGGCTACGGCCTGCCGCAAGCCAGCGAATGGCAGCGCCTGGAGGCGCAGAGCCGCGAGCGCCAGCAGCAGCTACGCCGACTCAGCAACGACCTCGATCAGGAAGTGCGCAACCTGCTGGAGCCCGCGCGGCTGGCGGAGCTGGAAGCCAACGAGGACAACCTGAAACGCCTCGGCGAACACCTGCGCGCGCTGCATAAGGCCAGCGGCGGGCTGCAGTTGCCCTGAAGCGCAACAGCGGCTTCTTTATGGGAGTGGCCTGGGCCGCGAAAGCATCGCGCTCAAGAGCGCTCCCACGGTCAACGCGCGGCGCAGGTCAGGGTATCTGCTCCTGCCATTCCTCCGGCAACTGCTCATCCAGATGCAGCCAGGGCAGCCGGCTCTGCACCCAGATATGCCGATCCGCCGGGGCCAGCTCGGGCCGGTCCAGGGTGGCGACGGTCACATCCAGGGTGGTCGGGCTGAGCGTGCTGAACAGCGCCAACTGGGCGCCGCAGCCGGGGCAGAAGTAGCGCGTGCAACTTGCCGATGAGGCGTACTCGGCCGGCGTCCCGGCCAACCAGCGAAAACTCGCCAGCGGCACCGTGATCCAGGTGGTGACTATGCCGCCGCTGCAGCGCCGGCACACCGAACAGTGGCAATGGGCGATATCGCGCAATGGCGCCTCGAACTGGTAGCGCAAGGCAGCGCATTGGCAACCGCCGCTGTGGACTTGGTTCATAACCCCTCCTCAGCTAAGGCTGTGCGCCAGCGTAGCCCCGAAATCACCCTTGCGCCGCGGCGACGGGCTGACCAAGATAGCCGCCTATCTATCTGGCGGGGATTGCCGTGCTCGAGTTGCTGCTGGCCTTGTGGCCGTTATTTGCCCTGATTGTCGCCGGCTATTACCTGCGCCGCTGGGAGTTCCCCAACGAGGCCTTCTGGCCCGGCGCCGAGCGCTTGAACTACTTCATGCTGTTCCCCGCCCTGCTGTTCAGCAGCCTGGCCAGCGCGCCGCTGGACAACCCGGCGCTGCCACGCCTGGCCCTGGCGGTGATGCTCGGCCTGGGCTGCGGCTGGCTGGCCCTGCTCCTGCTACGGCGCCTGCGCGGCTGGCCGGCCGGGCGTTTTGGCGCCTTCACCCAGGGCACCCTGCGCTTCAACACCTACCTGGGCCTGGCCGCGATCGGCAGCCTGTTCGGCCAGGACGGCCTGACCCTGGCGGCACTGATGCTGGCCTTGATGGTGCCGACGGTGAACGTGCTGTCGGTCTGGTCGCTGACCGCCGAACGCGGGGTCAGCACACGCAGCCTGCTGCTGCCGGTGCTGAAGAACCCGTTGATCCTCGCCTGCCTCGGTGGCGTGCTGCTCAACCTCAGCGGCCTCGGCCTGCCCGGCGGCAGCGACCGCCTGCTCGGCCTGCTCGCCGCCGCCAGCCTGCCGCTTGGCCTGCTCTGCGTCGGCGCCGCGCTGAAACCCGAACAGCTCGGCGGGGAAATCCCCGCGCTGGCCTGGAACAGCGTGCTGCGCCTGCTGGCCATGCCGTTGCTGGCCTGGGCCGTGGCCTTTGGCCTGCAGCTACCGGCGATGGAAAGCACGGTGCTGGTGCTGTTCTTCGCCCTGCCGACGGCGCCCACCGCCTACGTACTGACCCGCCAACTGGGCGGCGACAGCCAGCTGATGGCCGGGCTGATCACCCTGCAGACCCTGCTGGCGGCGGCCAGCCTGCCGCTGATGTTGGTGCTGTTGGCGGCCTGACGACGAGCAGATTCAGAATAAGTCCAACTGCCCCGCCGTAGCTGGACTGGCACTTGGTGTTGGCGCCGACGCCGGCATGCCCAATCGCTCGGCCAGCCCCGCCGCCCGCTGCGCCTGGCTGCTCACCGCTTCGCCCAGGCGCGCCGGCAGGCCCCAGATTTCCACCTTGTACTTGGCCCGGGTGATGCCGGTGTAGAACAGACTGCGGGTCAGCAACGGGCTGGGTTGCTCGGGCAGCGCCAGCAACACCTCGGCGAACTCCGAGCCCTGGCTCTTGTGCACGGTCATGGCGAAGGCGCTGTCGTGACTGGGCAGGCGCGCCGGGGCGAAGGGGCGGAAACCGTCCTCGCCTTCAAAATAGACCCGCAGGCCATGCTCGCCGTGCAGGCAGATGCCGATGTCGCCGTTGAACAGGCCCAGGGCGTAGTCGTTCTGCCGCACCATCACCGCGCGGCCGGCATACCAGCGCTCGCGACTGGCTACCTGCATACGCCGCTTGATCCGCGCCTCCAGCGCCTCGTTGATCCCGGAGATGCCCCAGGGGCCCTCGCGTTGCGCGCAGAGCGCGCGGAAGCTATTGAAGGCGGTGAACACCTCAGTCGGATCGCCACGTTTGGCGGCGGCAAGATAGGGCGCATAGCCCTGGTCGAGGCGCTCGAGCAAGTCCTGCGGTGTCGGTTGCGCCTGCCAGGCCAGGTCATCGCGCTGTTCCTGCAGCAGCGTGAGGGTGCCGGCGGCATCGCCGCCGTTGATCCGCCGGGCCAATTCGCCGATGCCGCTGTCGCCGGCGAATCTATGACTGTGGGTGAGCAGCACCACCGCGTCGCCCAGCGCCGAACG
>JBFKAF010000317.1:0-4696 GCA_041621735.1 Pseudomonas sp. | reverse complement strand
GGGCGCCTTCGCAGGCTCGGCTTTCGCCGCGGGCTTGGCGATAGGTTTGGCCGGCGCCGCGGCTTTAGCCGGGGCAGGCACTGCGGACGTATTGACCGCTGCTGGCTCGGAGAACTTGCCCTTGCCGTGCAACTGATCGAGCAATGACTCGAACTCGTCATCGGTGATTTTATCGCCACCGGCAGCGCTTGACTCCGCGCCGACCGGCTTCGGCTCCGTGGCTGCCGGCGGGGCGAATTGTCCCTTGCCGTGCAACTGGTCGAGCAGCGACTCGAACTCATCGTCGGTGATTTCATCAGCGGCGGCAGCGGGCGCCGCACTTACGGCAGCACTCGCCACGGCAGCGCTCGTTACGACAGGCGCAGCCGCAAATTGGCCCTTGCCATGCAGCTGGTCGAGCAGCGACTCGAATTCATCGTCGGTGATTTCGTCACCGGCAGCGGCTGGGGCAATGGCGACGCTTGCTGGCTCCTGCAAGGCATTGAGCAACTGCTCGAACTCATTATCGCTGATGTCCGCAGTCGCAGGCTCTTGGGCCGCAACGGGTGGCTCGGGTGCTGCGGCGACTGCAGCGGGCGGCACCGGCACATCGTTTCTTGCCGGTTCGGCCAACCGCGCCAAGGCGGCCAGCAGCTCCGGCGTAGCCGGCGTCGGCTGGACACGCTCGCGCACCTCGGCAAACATGCCGTTGACCGCATCAAGCGCTTCCAGCACCACGTCCATCAACTCGGAGTCGACGCGACGCTCCCCCTTGCGCAGGATGTCGAAGACGTTTTCGGCAATATGGCAGCACTCCACCAGCTCGTTGAGCTGGAGGAAGCCGGCGCCACCCTTGACGGTATGGAAACCGCGAAAAATAGCGTTGAGCAAGTTCATATCGTCCGGGCGGCTTTCCAGCTCGACCAACTGCTCGGACAATAGATCGAGAATCTCGCCGGCCTCTACCAGGAAATCCTGAAGGATTTCTTCATCGGCGCCGAAGCTCATAGACGTGCTCCTAAAATCCTAAACTGGATAACAGATCGTCGACGTCATCTTGATTGGATGCGACGTCATCACGCTTATCGGCATGAATCTGTGGACCTTCACCATGGGAAGGCTGTTTTTGTTGTTTTTGTTCGGCACGCAGCACTTCGTGATTGTGTTCGATGCCGGCGAAGCGGTCGACCTGGCTGGCCATTAGCACCAGCTTCAGCAGATTGCTCTCCACCTCGGTGACCAACTGGGTAACCCGCTTGATCACCTGACCAGTCAGGTCCTGATAATCCTGCGCGAGCAGAATATCGTTCAGGTGCCCGGACAACTTGCTGCTGTCACGCTCACTGCGGGCGAGGAACAACTCGATTCGCTTGGCCAGCTCGCGGAAACCCTCTGCGCCCATTTCTCGACGCATGAAGCTACCCCAGTCGGCACTCAGGCTTTGCGCTTCCTGGCCCAGGTCATTGACCAGCGGGGCACTCTGCTCGACCAGATCCATGGTGCGGTTGGCCGCATTCTCGGTCATCGTCACCACATAGCCCAGACGTTCGGTGGCGTCGGTGATCTGCGAGACCTCGCTGGCATGCGGCATGCGCGGATCGAGCTGGAAATTGACGATAGCGTTATGCAACTCACGCGTCAGCTTGCCGACTTCATGGTACAGACCACGGTCGCGCGCCTTGTTGAGTTCATTGATCAGTTCTACTGCTTCGCCAAAATCGCCTTTTTCGAGGCTATCCACCAATTGGCGAGCATTGGTTTTCAGAGTCGACTCGAGGTCACCCTGCTCGGAATCATTGTGTTCCATAGCGCCCTCGCGGCAGACATCAGCCGTTGACTCGTTCGAAGATTTTCTCAATCTTTTCTTTTAGTACTTGCGCGGTGAACGGCTTGACCACATAACCGTTCACCCCGGCCTGTGCAGCTTCGATGATTTGGTCGCGCTTGGCTTCCGCAGTCACCATCAGCACCGGCAGTTGCTTGAGCCGCTCGTCCGCACGCACCGCACGCAATAGATCGATCCCCGTCATGCCCGGCATATTCCAGTCGGTCACGAGAAAATCGAAACTGCCGCTCTGCAGCATCGGCAGCGCCGTAGTGCCATCATCGGCCTCCGCGGTGTTGGTGAACCCCAAATCACGCAGGAGGTTCTTGATGATCCGTCGCATCGTTGAAAAATCATCAACGATGAGGATTTTCATGTTCTTGTCCAAGTCGACCTCCGTACAGTCCCAAAGCTACCCAGCACCTGAGTACGCCCCTAATCGTGAAACCGGCTTTATCCGTCTAGCGCGCCCGCCATTCGCTCAGGCGTGCTCGCAAGCGCGAGGCACACTGGCTGTGCAACTGGCAGATCCGCGACTCGCTAACCCCCAACACTTCACCAATTTCCTTGAGATTCAGCTCTTCGTCGTAATACAGCGACAACACCAGACGCTCGCGCTCGGGCAAGTGGGCGATGGCATCGGCCAGGGCCAACTTGAAACGCTCATCTTCCAGGTCACGTGAAGGCTCAAGGTGAGTGCTATTCGCGTCTTCACGCAGCTCGCCATGTTCACCGTCCTGCAACAGGTCGTCGAAACTGAACAAACGGCTGCCCAAAGTGTCGCCAAGAATGCCGTAGTAATCATCAAGACTCAATTGGAGTTCGGCCGCAACCTCCTGATCTTTAGCGTCGCGGCCGGTTCTCGCTTCAATTACCCGAATCGCGTCGCTGACCATGCGGCTGTTGCGATGCACCGAACGCGGCGCCCAATCGCCCTTGCGCACCTCATCGAGCATCGACCCGCGGATGCGAATACCGGCAAACGTCTCGAAGCTGGCGCCTTTGCTGGAGTCATATTTCTTCGACGCTTCGAGCAGGCCGATCATCCCGGCCTGGATCAGATCATCCACCTGCACGTTGGCCGGCAAACGGGCCAGCAGGTGATAGGCAATACGTTTGACCAAGGGTGCGTAACGCTCGATCAACTGGTGTTGGGAGTCCTGCGCTTGCGCTTTGCTGTACATCCGAACTCCAGAGGCTGCTGTCATGCCGTGGTATCCGCAACCGGCTGCTGTACCAGGCGCTCGACGAAAAACTCCAGATGCCCGCGTGGATTGGCCGGTAGCGGCCAGGCATCGACTTTCTGAGCAATCGCTTTAAACGCCAGTGAGCATTTCGAACGCGGGTAAGCCTCATAGACCGCCCGCTGCTTTTGCACGGCCTTGCGCACCATCTCGTCATACGGCACGGCGCCGACATATTGCAGCGCGACGTCGAGGAAGCGATCGGTAACCTTGCTCAGCTTGGCAAACAGGTTGCGACCTTCTTGCGGGCTGTGCGCCATATTCGCCAACACGCGGAAACGGTTCATGCCGTGGTCACGGTTGAGCAGCTTGATCAGCGCATAGGCATCGGTGATCGAGGTGGGTTCATCGCACACCACCACCAGCACTTCCTGGGCGGCGCGAACGAAGCTGACCACCGAGTCGCCAATACCGGCGGCGGTATCGACAATCAGCACGTCAAGGTTGTCACCGATGTCGCTGAAGGCCTGGATCAGCCCGGCATGCTGCATCGGCGAAAGCTGCACCATACTCTGGGTGCCTGAGGCGGCCGGCACGATACGAATACCGCCAGGACCTTGCAGCACCACATCGCGCAGATCGCACTCGCCGCTTATCACATCGGCCAGGGTGCGCCTGGCGGTCAAGCCCAGCAGCACGTCGACGTTGGCCAAGCCCAGGTCGGCGTCCATCAACATCACTCGCCTGCCCAGCTCGGCCAGCGCTAGCGCCAGATTCACCGACACATTGGTCTTGCCGACGCCACCCTTGCCGCCGGTCACCGCAATCACCTGTACGGGATGCATACCCATGTTATCTATACACCTTGTCTAACGTCGACTTGAGCCACATGGCTGATTGTGCCCCACCGATCCGCCGTGGAGCCAGGCGTCACCGCCTGTCGCTTAACCGCTGCCGCAGCAGCCCTTAGCCGGCGCGGCGCGCCGGATGTTGATAGAGATCGGCAAACATCTCCGCCATCGTATCTTCGCTCGGCGTCTCTGCCGCTTGCAGACCCACGGCGCGACTAACCAGCTGATGGCTGCGCGGCACCTGGAGATCATCCGGGATGCGCGGCCCATCCGCCTGATAGGCTACCGGTAGACGCTGGCTAATTGCGAGGCCTAAAACTTCGCCCAGGCTAGTGGCTTCATCCAGCTTAGTCAGGATGCAGCCGGACAAGCCGCAAACCTTGTAGCTGTGGTAGGCCGCCTTGAGCACCTGGCTCTGGCTGGTCGCCGCCATGACCAGGTAATTTCTCGACTTGACGCCACGACTGGCCAGGGTCTCCAACTGCATGCGCAGGGCCGGGTCGTTGCCCGGCAGGCCCGCGGTATCGATCAAGACCACCCGCTTACGCGCCAAGGGCGCCAGGGCCTGGGTCAAGGATTGGCCGGGGTCGACCAGGCTCACCGAAACGTTGAGGATGCGACCGAGGGTCTTCAGCTGTTCCTGGGCGCCGATGCGATAGCTGTCCAGGCTGACCAAGGCGATCTGTTGCGCGCCATATTTGAGGACATAACGCGCCGCCAGTTTCGCCAGGGTGGTGGTTTTACCCATGCCGGCCGGACCGACCAAGGCGATCACACCGCCCTCTTCCAGCGGCTCCTGCTTTGGCGTTTGAATCGAGTGGGCCAGGTGGGCCAGCAGCATGCGCCAGGCCTGGCGC
>JBFKAF010000316.1:0-4698 GCA_041621735.1 Pseudomonas sp. | reverse complement strand
TCTGCCGTGTGGCGTCGTCGTGTTGGCCGGCGTGAACGCGCGGGCGCCAATCGTGCAGCAGGGCGTCGAGTGGCTGACGCAGCTCGCTGCTGCTGGCGCGCGGCGCGGCTTGGCCGAGGCTGCCGAGCAACGCACGGAACCCGGCCAGTTGTTCCAGCCAGTCGACCAGCAGGCGCCAGTGGCCGTTGAAGCGATATTGCTCGGCCAGACGCTGGCTGCTGCCGAGCAGGTGCCAGGCGAGCGCGCTAAAGGCATCGTCCAGGCTCAGTTCTGCGTGCACCTGCGGCGCAGGCAGGCTGAGGCTGTAGCTGTGGCTGTCGAACAAGCGGTAACCGCGTTCGGCCTTGCTGATGTCGCAGGGCATCAATGGCAGGTCGGCGGCCAACTCGCTGGCCAGCTCCAGCAGCGCGGCGGGTTCGCCCTGGCGCAGCTCCAGTTCCAGCTCGCAGATTTCCTCTTCGGCGCCATTGGCGACGACCTTGCCGAGGTCCAGCGCGGCCTCGATCACCACCTTGGCCTTGCCGCGGCCCCAGGCGATCTCGGCGCGCTGACGGACGAAGTCGGTGCTGAAGATCGGCTTGAGCTGCTTCTTGTCCAGTTCGGCCAAGCCCGCCGGCCAGCAACTGTTATCGAGTTTTTTCAGATCCAGCTTGGCTTTGGCCAGGGACCAGTCCCACTCATTGCGCTCAGACAGGCCGGCGACGCTCTGGCCCCGGGTTTTCAGGGTCTGGATATGCTCTTCGCCATCGCGGCGCAGGCGCAGGGCCACCTTGGCCAGGGCCAAGTCGCGGGCTGGGGTATCGAAATATTGATTGAACAGCTCGCGTTGTTCCCAGCCGCTCTTGTTACGTTTTTTCAGCAGCGGATGCTCGCGCAGGGCGGCCAGGGTATCGCGGCTAACCCGCAATTTAATTTCGGTTTCTTTGACCATAATGGTGAGCTTCAGCGCCTACTTGTGAAATTGTGACGGTTCGATGACGTGAACTGGCGAGCATTAGGCGTGATCCGTATACTTGCCGCCTTTCTACAACAGGGGTCCACCCTATGCCAATCAATCCCTTTGTCAGCCTGTTTGGTCGCTCGCCCTTCGGGCCGATGCAGCAGCACATCGTCAAAGCCCACGAGTGTGCGGCGAACCTTGTGCCCTTTTTCGAAGCCGTGATGGCCGAGGACTGGACCAAGGTAGAGCAGGTGCAACAGGAGATGGCGCGACTGGAGCACGAGGCCGACAAGCTCAAGAAAGGCGTGCGCTTGCATCTGCCCAAGAGCCTGTTCTTGCCGGTGCCACGCTCGGATTTGCTAGAGCTGCTGAGTGTACAGGACAAAGTTGCCAACCGCGCCAAGGACATTGCCGGGCTGATGCTGGGCCGGCATATGTTGATTCCGCAAGACTTGCAACCGCTTATGCGCACCTTTGTGCAGCGCACCGTGGATGCCAGCGCCCAGGCACTGAAGGCCATGAACGAGCTGGATGAACTGCTCGAAGCCGGTTTCGGCGGGCGTGAGGCGGTGCTGGTGGAAACCTTGATCGAGGAGCTGGATGTCATCGAGCAAGACACCGACAGCCTGCAGATCGAGGTGCGGCGTCACCTGTTCAAACTGGAGAAGGATCTTCCGCCGGTCGATGTGATGTTCCTCTATCAGATCATCGACTGGATCGGCGATGTCGCCGACCGTGCCCAGCGTGTGGGCAACCGACTGGAACAACTGCTGGCGCGCTAAGCGCCAGTGTCCTTTCTGGGAACAACGGAATTCATTTATGTCTCTGATTGCGGATTACGGCCTGCTACTCCTGTTGCTGGCCTGCCTGTTCGGCTTTTTCATGGCCTGGGGCGTCGGTGCCAACGATGTGGCCAATGCCATGGGCACCTCGGTCGGCTCGCGTGCGCTGACCATCAAGCAGGCGATCCTCATCGCCATGGTGTTCGAGTTCTGCGGGGCCTACCTGGCCGGCGGCGAAGTGACGGACACGATCAAGAGTGGCATCGTCGATGCCAACATGATCTCGCCCGACCTGATGGTACTGGGCATGATGTCGGCCCTGTTGGCCGCCGGTACCTGGTTGCTGGTGGCCTCGACCCGCGGCTGGCCTGTCTCCACCACCCACTCCATAGTCGGCGCGGTCATCGGCTTCGCCGCCTTCGGCGTGTCGATGGATGCAGTTCGCTGGAGCGGGGTCGGCCCGATTGTCGCCAGCTGGGTGATTTCCCCCGTGCTGTCGGGTCTGGTGGCGTTCGGTGTGTTCATGAGCGTGCAGAAGCTGATCATCGACACCGACAATCCGTTCCAGAACGCCAAGCGCTTCGTGCCGATGTACATGTTCATCACCGGTTTCATGGTCACCATCATGACCGTGACCAAGGGCCTCAAGCATATTGGCCTGGACATCAGTGCCGCTCAGGGTTTCCTTCTGGCGCTGGGCGTCGGCGGGCTGGTGATGCTGCTGGGCATTGTTTTGCTCAGTCGCATCCGTCTGGATGTCGAGGCCGATAAGGCGTTCCACTACGCCAGCGTGGAAAAAGTCTTCGCCGTACTGATGATCTTCACCGCCTGCGCCATGGCCTTCGCCCACGGCTCCAACGACGTGGCCAATGCCGTCGGCCCGTTGGCGGCGATTGTCGGGGTGATCCAGTCCGGCGGTGAGGCGGTAGGCGCCAAGTCCGCGCTGCCCAGCTGGGTGTTGTTGCTCGGTGCCGTCGGTATCGTCATCGGCCTGGCCACTTACGGCTACAAGGTGATCGCCACCATCGGCAAGGAAATCACCGAGCTGACCCCGAGCCGCGGCTTCGCCGCCGAGCTGGCCACCGCCACCACTGTGGTTGGCGCTTCGGCCATCGGTTTGCCGGTGTCCACCACCCACACCCTGGTCGGTGCGGTGCTGGGGGTTGGCATCGCGCGCGGTATCGGCGCGTTGAACCTGGGCGTGGTCGGCAAGATCTTCATGTCCTGGATCATCACCCTGCCCGTCGGCGCGGCCCTGTCGATCCTGTTCTTCATGATCCTGCGCGGTATCTTCGGCGGCGTTTGATCCGACTCGGCGGTTTCATCTCTACTGGCGTTGCCCCTATGATGAGGGCAACTCCAGTGGAGACCACCGATGTCCCTGCCTTCCTTCAAAGAGCAATTTGCCGCGCTGATCGCCGCGCCCTCGGTGAGCTGCACCCAGGCGCATTGGGATCAATCCAATCGTCCGGTGATCGAGCTGCTGTCCAGCTGGCTCGGCGATCTCGGCTTCGCCTGCGATGTGCAGCAAGTCAGCCCCGGTAAATTCAATTTGCTCGCCAGCTACGGCAGCGGCCCTGGCGGTCTGGTCCTGGCTGGACACAGTGACACCGTGCCGTTCGACGCCGCGTTATGGCAGACCGACCCGCTCAAGCTCACCGAGCGCGATGGCCGCTGGATCGGCCTCGGCAGCTGCGACATGAAGGGTTTTTTCGCCCTGGTCATCGAGGCGCTGCAGCCCTTGTTGGCGCAGCCATTCCAGCAGCCGCTGCTGATCCTCGCCACCTGTGACGAGGAAAGCTCGATGTCCGGCGCGCGCGCCCTGGCCGACGCCGGCCGGCCTCTGGGCCGGGCGGCGGTGATCGGCGAGCCGACCGGGCTCAAGCCGATCCGCCTGCACAAGGGCGTGATGATGGAGCGCATCGACATCCTCGGGCAGAGTGGCCACTCCTCCGATCCCTCCCTCGGCCACAGCGCCCTGGAAGCCATGCAGGATGTCATGGGCGAGCTGCGCGGCCTGCGCGCGCAGTGGCAGCGCGAGTTCAATAATCCGCAATTCAGTGTGCCGCAGCCGACGCTCAACCTCGGTTGCATCCACGGTGGCGACAACCCCAATCGTATCTGCGGCCAGTGTTCGCTGGAGTTCGACCTGCGCCCGCTGCCGGGCATGCAGCCCGAAGCGCTACGTGCGGCGATCAGGCAGAAGCTGCAACCGCTGGCCGAGCAGCATCAGGTGAAGATCGACTTCGCCCCGCTGTTTCCCAGTGTGCCGCCGTTCGAACAGGCCGCCGATGCCGAGCTGGTACGGGTGGCCGAACGGCTCACCGGGCATGCGGCGGCGGCTGTGGCATTCGCCACCGAAGCGCCTTATCTTCAACGGCTCGGCTGCGAGACCCTGGTGCTCGGCCCCGGTGACATCGACTGCGCCCATCAGCCGGGCGAATTCCTGGAAATGTCACGCCTTGAGCCGACTGTGCGTCTGTTACGTGAGTTGATCCAGCACTACTGTCTGCAACCTGTGAAAGCCTGAAGGGGAGTCCCGATGCTGCTGCGACGACGCTAGTTACCTTCTCCCAGCGCGAGAAGCGTTGTTTTCACCTTTACTTTCGTCATTGCTCTACAGGCTCTTACATGCACGACTACGTTAACTGGCTGCGTCACGCTTCGCCCTATATCAATGCCCACCGCGACTGCACCTTCGTGGTCATGTTGCCGGGCGAGGGCGTTGCCCACCCGAATTTCGGCAATATCGTCCACGACCTGGTGCTGTTGCACAGCCTCGGCGTACGCCTGGTGCTGGTGCACGGTTCGCGCTCGCAAATCGAGGCGCGGCTGACGGCTCGCGGGCTGACCCCGCATTTTCACCGCGATCTGCGGGTTACCGACGGGCCAACCCTGGAGTGTGTGATCGACGCGGTCGGCCAGCTGCGCATCGCCATCGAGGCGCGTCTGTCGATGGACATGGCCGCCTCGCCG
>JBFKAF010000315.1:0-4747 GCA_041621735.1 Pseudomonas sp. | reverse complement strand
TGCGGGCGCTGTGCTATCGTAGCCCATCTTTTCGCGCGGCGATTGGCCTGGGGAGGCGTCATCGCCGTGGCGCACATCCACCTTGACTAAAGGCAGGCCTATGCAGCGGCTGTATCGGAAACGCATCATCCTCGGCGTGGGTGGCGGCATTGCCGCCTACAAGAGCGCCGAACTGGTCCGCCGACTCAAGGATCAGGGCGCCGACGTACGGGTCGTGATGACTCGCGGAGGCTGCGAATTCATCACCCCGCTGACCTTGCAAGCGCTGTCCGGCCAACCGGTTCACCTGGATCTGCTCGACCCCGCCGCCGAAGCCGCGATGGGCCATATCGAACTGGCCCGCTGGGCCGATCTGGTACTGATAGCACCGGCCACCGCCGACCTGATGGCGCGCCTGGCCCAGGGCGTCGCCGACGACCTGCTGAGCACCCTGGTGCTGGCCACCGACGCGCCGGTAGCCCTGGCGCCGGCGATGAATCAGGCGATGTGGCGCGACCCGGCCACCCAGGCCAACGCCCAGCTGCTGGTCGAGCGCGGCCTGCGCCTGTTCGGCCCCGCTGCCGGTAGCCAGGCCTGCGGCGACGTCGGCCTGGGCCGCATGCTCGAGGCCGAGGAGCTGGCACAACGCGCCGCCGACTGCTTCGAACGCAAGGCGCTGACCGGCAAGCATGTGTTGATCACCGCTGGACCGACCCAGGAAAACATCGATCCGGTGCGCTACATCACCAACCACAGCTCCGGCAAGATGGGCTTCGCCCTCGCCGAGGCCGCCGCCGAAGCCGGTGCCCAGGTCACCCTGATCAGCGGCCCGGTACATCTGCCGACGCCCGACCGGGTCAGCCGCATCGACGTGATCAGCGCCCGCGACATGCTGGCCGCCTGCGAAGCGGCAATGCCCTGCGATGTGCTGATCGCCGCCGCCGCCGTCGCCGATTACCGCCCGGAAGTGGTCGCCGCGCACAAATTGAAGAAAGACCCCAGCAGTGGCGACGGCCTGCTCCTGCAAATGGTGCGCAACCCGGATATCCTCGCCACCCTGGCCAGCCGCAGCGACCGCCCGTTCAGCGTCGGCTTCGCCGCCGAGACCGAGAACCTGCTGGAGTACGCCTCGCGCAAGCTGAAGGACAAGAACCTCGACCTGATTGTCGCCAACGATGTGGCCAACCCGAGCATCGGCTTCAATAGCGAGGAAAACGCCATCACCATCATCGACCGCGAATTGCAGCCCAGCAGCTTCGCGCAGACCAGTAAAAGCAAGATCGCCCGCCGCTTGGTAGACTTTATCGCCGAACGCCTGCCGCGCACCTGATACGCTCACTCATCGACTACAGAGCCTGACATGCACGCTTTACAAGCCAAGATCCTCGACCCGCGCCTGGGCCACGAATTCCCCCTGCCGCACTACGCCACCCCCGGTTCCGCCGGCCTTGACCTGCGCGCCATGCTCGAGAACGACCTGACCCTGGAGCCGGGACAAACCGTACTGATCCCCACCGGCCTGTCGATCTATATCGGCGACCCCGGACTGGCCGCGATGATCCTGCCACGCTCGGGGCTCGGTCATAAACATGGCATCGTGCTCGGCAACCTGGTCGGCCTGATCGACTCGGATTACCAGGGCGAGCTGATGGTTTCCTGCTGGAACCGCGGACAGAGCGCCTTCACCGTGGCCATTGGCGAGCGCATCGCCCAGCTGATCCTGGTGCCAGTGGTCCAGGCGCACTTCGAACTGGTCGAACAGTTCGATGAAAGCCAGCGCGGCGCGGGTGGTTTCGGGCACTCCGGCAGCCATTGAGCGACGCTCACTACTTCAGGATGAAAGGCCGAGGAGGCGTTCGATGAAAGGCTTCAAGCGCACCGCCAAGGATGCCGCGCCCGACGCCCCGAGCAGCGGTGCGGCGAATGCTGCCCCGAGCCCGAACAAGCCCGCAGCCAAGACCTGGTTGCCGGGCCTACTGGCCGCCAGCGCTGGCCTGGTGCTCGCGGCGGCGCTGCTCTGGCTTGCGCTATTCGACGGCATTCACCAACAGCAACAAACGCAGCTCAGCCAGGCCTGGGGGGGCGGACAAGCAGCGGCCCTGCGGCAAGCACTGAAACAACTGGCCGCCGACACCCAAGCCGCTGCGCACAACCCGCAGCTGCTGGAAGCCCTGCAAGGCCAGAAAATCGAGGCGATCCGCAGCGCCGAGCGTAACCTCAGCTACTGGCATGGCGTAGTCGACGCACACCTCAATGCACCTGGCCAGGCGGTGCAGGACATGAGCCGCCGCGCGCCGATGAATTTTGCCGCCCTGGACATGCTGCGTCGTGTCGAGAATGGCCAGACGCCCGCCGTCGAAGCCTACAAAATCGACCAACGCTGGGTGGTGTATAGCGCCGCCCCGGTGCGCCTGAGCGATGACCAGCCGCTGCAAGGCACCCTGCTGCTGGCGGTCGAGCTCGAGCGCCTGCTGACCAGCATCCCCGCGCTGCCAGCCGAGGTAGGGCAGGTACAACTCCTGCAGCAGTTCGGCAACACCGCCCCACAACTGCTGACGCAACGCGGTCAGGCGCAAGGCGAGGCGCAACGTTTCAGCAGCGGCAATCCCAATTGGACGCTGAGTTTTACCCCTGGACCCGCCTTGACCGAGTCGGCCTTCTCCCTGCCCCTGCTCGGTCTGGTCCTGTCGCTTGCCCTGGCCGGCGTTCTGCTCGGCCTGTACTTGGTGCATAGCGGCCTACAACGGCGCCTGCGCGATGACGTACGGCAACTTGGCCAACTGCTCAATGAACTCTCCACGGGCAAGTCCGTCAAAGTCTTCAGCCTGGGCCTACCCGCGCTCGATAGCCTGGCTCAGGCCCTGGTCCGCCTGCCGCGCCGCGCCTATGCCACAGCGACCAACGCGCCTGCGGACAGCCCGAGCAGCGGCGCCAGCCAAGCGACCGTCGCAACGCCGAGTCAACCGGCGGACTTGGTCGACCCACTGTTTCAAGACGCCGATATCCTCGATATCGATTTTCTCGACGAAGACCAGGATCTCCTGGGACTGGAGCAAACCCCCGTTATGAATACCCCGCACCTCGCGCCAAAACTGCCTGCCGATATCTTCCGCGCTTACGACATCCGCGGCGTGGTCGGCACCAGCCTGACTGCGGAAACCGCCTACTGGGTCGGTCGCGCTATCGGCTCGCAAAGCTTGGCCCAGGGCGAACCGAACGTTGCCGTGGGCCGCGACGGTCGGCTGTCCGGCCCCGAGCTGGTGCAGCAGCTGATACAAGGCCTGCTCGACTGCGGCTGTACGGTCAGCGACGTCGGCATGGTGCCGACCCCGGTGGTCTACTACGCCGCCAACATCCTCAGCGGCAAGTCCGCGGTGATGCTCACCGGCAGCCATAATCCACCGGACTACAACGGCTTCAAGATCGTCATCGCCGGCGATACCCTGGCCAACGAACAGATCCAGGCGCTGAAGAGCCGCATCGATAACAACGACCTCGTCAGCGGGGTTGGCAGTGTCGAACAGGTCGACGTGCTGGAGCGCTATTTCAAGCAGATCCGCGACGACATCGCCCTGGCCAAGCCGATGAAAGTGGTGGTCGATTGCGGTAACGGCGCCGCCGGGGTAATCGCCCCGCAGCTGATCGAGGCGCTGGGCTGCACGGTGATTCCGCTGTTTTGCGACGTCGATGGCAACTTCCCCAACCATCACCCGGACCCGGGCAAGCCGGAAAACCTGGTCGACCTGATCGCCAAGGTGAAAGCCGAGGAGGCCGACCTCGGCCTGGCCTTCGACGGCGACGGCGATCGCGTCGGCGTGGTGACCAATACCGGCAACATGGTCTATCCGGACCGCCTGCTGATGCTGTTCGCCAAGGACGTGGTGTCGCGCAACCCGGGCGCCGACATCATTTTCGACGTCAAATGCACCCGCCGCCTGACCCCGCTGATCAGTGGCTACGGTGGCCGTCCAGTGATGTGGAAAACCGGCCACTCGCTGATCAAGAAGAAGATGAAGGAAACCGGCGCCCTGCTGGCCGGCGAAATGAGCGGACACATCTTCTTCAAGGAACGCTGGTTCGGCTTCGACGACGGCATCTATGCCGCCGCCCGCCTGCTGGAGATTCTCAGCCAGGACAAGCGCGACGCCGAACAGGTGTTCGCCGCCTTCCCCAGCGATATTTCCACCCCGGAAATCAATATTCAGGTCACCGAACAGAGCAAATTCAGCATCATCGATGCCCTGCAGCGCGACGGCGCCTGGGGCGAAGCCAACATCACCACCCTGGATGGCGTGCGCGTCGATTATCCCAAGGGCTGGGGCCTGGTCCGCGCCTCCAACACCACACCGGTGCTGGTGCTGCGCTTCGAAGCCGAAAGCGACGACGAGCTGGAGCGGATCAAACAGGTATTCCGCACCCAGCTGCAGGGCGTTGCAGCCGACCTTACCCTACCGTTTTGATCTGCCGAATCAGTATTGGAGTCCCGCATGACCCTCGAACGTGATGCAGCCACCCAGGTGGCCAAGGTTCTATCCGAAGCCCTGCCGTATATCCGTCGCTTCGTTGGCAAGACCCTGGTGGTCAAATACGGCGGCAACGCCATGGAAAGCGACGAGCTGAAGACCAGCTTCGCCCGCGACATCGTGCTGATGAAGGCCGTCGGCATCAATCCGGTGGTGGTGCATGGCGGCGGCCCGCAGATCGGCGACCTGCTCAAGCGCCTGTCGATCGAGAGCCACTTCGTCGACGGCATGCGCGTGACCGACTC
>JBFKAF010000314.1:0-4753 GCA_041621735.1 Pseudomonas sp. | reverse complement strand
GTCTTGCTGCCGTTGAGCACGAAGTGGTCGCCGCGTTGTTCGGCGCGCAGCTTCATCGATACCACGTCGGAGCCGGCGTTCGGTTCGCTCATGGCCAGGGCGCCGATGTGCTCGCCGCTGACCAGCTTGGGCAGGTACTTGGCCTTTTGCTCGGCGGTGCCGTTGCGGTTGATCTGGTTGACGCAGAGGTTGGAGTGGGCGCCGTAGGACAGGCCGACCGAAGCCGAGGCGCGGCTGATTTCTTCGATCGCCACCACGTGGGCCAGGTAGCCGAGACCGGCGCCGCCATATTCTTCACTGACGGTGATGCCGAGCAGGCCCATGTCGCCGAACTTCCGCCACATGTCGACCGGGAACAGATTGTCGCTGTCGATGGCGGCGGCGCGCGGCGCCAGTTCGGCGGAGACAAAGGCCTGGACCTGATCGCGCAGCATGTCGATGGTTTCGCCGAGGGCAAAGTTGAGGGACGGATAGCTCATGGTTCCACCTGTCATAGTCGTTATTAGGTTTAGGCTGTAATGTCTTGTTTTTTATCTGTTTCTGCTAGTGCGTTGAGGCAGCGTTCTTCGGCGGTATCCAGTTCAAGCTGCATCTGCTCGATGTCCAGCAACTGTTGCTGCAGCTGGCTGCGCCGTTCGGCAATCTTGTGCATGAAGGTTTCCAGCTGCTTGCGATTGCCATGCACCGGGTCGTACAGCTCGATCAACTCCTTGCACTCGGCCAGGGAGAAACCGATGCGCTTGCCGCGCAGGATCAGTTTCAGCGCGACCTTGTCCTTGCCGCTGTAGATGCGCTCCTGACCACGCCGCTCGGGGCTGAGCATGCCTTGCTCCTCGTAAAAGCGAATGGCGCGGGTGGTGATGTCCAGCTCGCGGGCCAGGTCGGAGATGCTGTAGGGGGCAGGCATGGAAAGGGTCTCGGTGATTTACCTTTACGTTAACGTAAAGCTGAAAAAACATTTAGTCAACAGGGCAGAGGACGAAGGATTAGTCGATTCGGCTAGCTGAAATAGAAGTTTTGTTAATTAGAACAATAGGCTACATAACAAACCTAAAGCTAGAGTCGATGACGTATGGGCCGTTTAAGTGGGAGTGAAGCTGTCTTGAGTTCCGCCTCATACTGGCTTGCCCGATGCATGACTTGAGAAGAAAGTGATGAGATGTCCGGCGGGCTCACGAACACAGAAGACCTCGTGATCAATAGCCGGCCTGGCTTCGATTGCCGTGGGAGCAAGCCCCAGTGAAGTAAAAAGCTGATGGGTTGCATGGAGGTCATCAACCATGAGGTCAAATGCTGCATCCCCCGGAACGATTTTGCCCTTCAGCATAAGGACCAGGTGCGTTCCCCCACGCATCTCGAAAACGGAGACTTCAGGCCCCTGAAACACTGGCCGCATGCCGATGGTGCGCATGAACTGGGCGGATGCCTCCATGCGGTCTGTTTCCAGGGTGACATGCCCTACACCTACCTGAGGGCGATGATCGTCAGCTTTCATTTCCAGACTCCCAATGCAGCTTGGGTGCTCAAGACTGCGCGAAGGATGGATTGCAGTTGCTCTCACCCAGCGAAGTGTATACCGGCGTGCATGCTGCGTTTATGTGGCGAATTCAGGCGTGCTGAAAAGATAAGGCTGCTCTCGCGGGCCTTATCTTTATTTCGCCGCTGAGAGCGAAATCAGCTGCTTAACTGGCCGGCAATCCCGTCATCCCGAAGGCAGGGCTGAACCGTTTCCGGCAGCAGTCTCGACCAGGACAGTGGAGGTCAGCGCGGCTTAGTGGCGTGCCACCAGGCTTGCTCCGATTTAGCTGGAGTAGCCGCAGATCATTACAGACAAGGTGCCCGCCTATGGGGTGGGGAAGGTGCAGGTTTCACTATTGCCGTTGAGGTACGGACGGCAATCGAAGCTAGCAGTGCTGGGCGCGGAGCCGTAACGCACGCTGCTGCGTGGTGCTGCTGCGGTGCCGCTGTCACCGAGGCTCATGTTGATCAGCTGGACCGGGGTATTCGTCAGCGGGACCCCTGTGTACAGATGGGTAACGAGGCCGCAGGTTGCTCTCTCGTCGATCCCTGACAGTGTTAGGGGCGTTCCGCAGAGTTATTCAGGTTCTGGCAGAGTGGCTCTGGTTCGGCATCTGCCAAACCAGCCCCTGGTGCATGCAACGACCTGGGTCTTTGTCTCGGACTGCACATCCGGCCCGTTCAACAAGAGTGCTAGTAGGCTCACTGCCGCAGGAGATTGCCCGACTCCTAGAGGCAGGTATGAGCCGAGCGCTATACGACCTTGGCAGTAGTGGACAGTTAAAAGTGCATGCCTTACGTTGACGTTAACGTAAATACAGGGCCGCCGTAGTTTCTGTTGGCCGTGCTGTTGAATCTGCGATTTGAGCGAATCCCATACAAGCCTAAGAAGGGAAATCCATGAGTCATCTCAGCTACACCCGTGGCCCGCAAGACAAGCCGCTGCTGGCCATGACCATAGGCCAGGCGTTCGATGCCACTGTTATGCGTTTTGCCGAGCGCGAAGCGCTGGTGGTACGCCACCAGCAGCTGCGTTACAGCTGGGCGCAGTTGGCCGAACAGGTCGACAGTTGCGCCCGTGCATTGCTGGCGTTGGGCGTGCAGGTCGGCGACCGGGTCGGTATCTGGGCTCCGAACTGCGCCGAGTGGTGCATCACCCAGTTCGCCAGTGCCAAGGTCGGCGCGATCCTGGTCAACATCAATCCGGCCTATCGCGGCACCGAGCTGGACTACGCGTTGAAGCATTCCGGCTGCCGCTGGCTGGTCAGCGCCGACGCCTTCAAGAGCTCCGATTACCACGCCATGCTGGTCGAACTGTTACCGGAATTGGCCGCCAGTCAGCCGGGCGCACTGCGCAGTACGCGCCTGCCGGAACTACGCGGGGTCATCAGCCTGGCCGCGCAGGCGCCGCCAGGCTTCCTCTGCTGGCGTGAGTTGCCGGGCCTGGCCGCGGGTGTCAGTCCGGCGCAGCTGGCCGAGCGTCAGGCGTTGTTGCAGTTCGATGAGCCAATCAATATTCAGTACACCTCCGGCACCACCGGCTCGCCCAAGGGCGCGACCCTCAGCCACTACAACATCCTCAACAACGGTTACATGGTCGGCGAGAGCCTGGGCCTGAGCGAGCGCGACCGCCTGGTGATTCCGGTGCCGCTGTATCACTGCTTCGGCATGGTGATGGGCAACCTCGGCTGCCTCACTCACGGCAGTACCATGATCTATCCGGCGCCGAGCTTCGAGCCGGAAGCGACTCTGTTGTGCGTTGCGGAAGAAAAAGCCACGGTGCTGTACGGCGTGCCGACCATGTTCATCGCCGAGCTGGATCATCCACGGCGCCGCGAGTTCGACCTGTCCAGCCTGCGCAGCGGGATCATGGCTGGCGCCACCTGCCCGATCGAGGTGATGAAGCGGGTGATCGACGAGATGCACATGAGTGAGGTGCAGATCGCCTACGGCATGACCGAGACCAGCCCGGTATCACTGCAAACCGCTGCCGACGACGAGCTTGAGCTGCGGGTGACCAGCGTCGGCCGCACCCAGGCGCAACTGGAGAGCAAGATAGTCGACAGCGAGGGGCGCATTCTGCCGCGCGGTGCGACCGGCGAGCTGTGCACCCGCGGTTACAGCGTAATGCTCGGTTACTGGAACAACTCCCAGGCGACCTCGGATGCCATCGATGCGGGGCGCTGGATGCACAGCGGCGACCTGGCGGTGATGGATGAGCAAGGCTACGTGTGCATAGTCGGGCGCAGCAAGGACATGATCATTCGCGGTGGCGAGAACATCTATCCACGGGAGATCGAGGAGTTTCTGTTCAGTCACCCGGCGGTGGCGGACGTGCAGGTGATCGGCGTGCCGGACGCCAAGTACGGCGAGGAGATCGCCGTGTGGGCCAAGCTGCATCCGGGGCACGCCTGCGACGCTGAGGAGCTGCGGGCTTACTGCAAGGCCAACATCGCCCACTTCAAGGTGCCGCGCTACGTCAAATTCGTCGACGAGTTCCCCATGACCGTGACCGGCAAGGTGCAGAAGTTCCGCATGCGCGAGCTGATGCTGGCGGAGCTGGAGCAGGCCGCGACCTGATGGCCATGGGGACGGCATGAGCGGCAGGGCGGTGGAAAAAGGCACCATCTCGGTCAGGCTGGTCGGCGAAGCCCTGCGCGAATGGCGCGCGCAGGGGCATGACGCTGCCGAGCTGCTGAGCCAGGCCGGGATAACCCCGGCACTTCTGGACAAACCCTATGCGCGGGTCTCCTCGCAGGCCTACGCGCGGCTCTGGCTGGCGCTGGCCAAGGCGATGGACGACGAGTTCTTCGGCATGAACGCGCGGCGGATGAAGGCTGGCAGCTTCGCCTTCATGGTGCGGTCTGCGCTGAGGGAGCCGACCCTGGGCGCGGCGCTCGACAGTGCGCTGCAATTCCTCGCGCTGGTGTTCGATGGCCTGGCGCCGCGCCTGGAGCGCAAGGGCGGCCTGGCGGCCATCGTCCTCGACGAGCCGCCTGGGCAAGCCTGCCGCGCCTTCGGTTATTTCACCCTGTGGATGATCGTGCATGGCCTGGCTTGTTGGTTGCTGGGCCGGCGCATTGCGATCCTCGCGGTCGACCTGCGCTGTGCGGCGCCGGACTATATCGAAGATTACCGGGTGATGTTCACCGACAACCTGCGCTTCGCCCGGCCGCATAACCGCCTGCTGTTCAATGCCGATTGTCTAGATTTGCCGGTACGCCGCAGCGCGCGC
>JBFKAF010000313.1:0-4766 GCA_041621735.1 Pseudomonas sp. | reverse complement strand
CGCCGACGAACGCATATGCCTGGTTGACCCAGGACTCGAGCTGCGCATCGGACTCGAAACCGTCGGGCTCGACGTAGACGTACCCCCTCATGGGCCGGCCGGTGAAATCCATTTCCCGCACATGCGCCTGGCTCAGGGCCTTGGCATAGTGATCCGGGCCTACGCGCAGCATCAGCCGATCGCCGAGGATGCCGATAAACATGTGCCCGTGGGCCATGAAGGCGAGGCCGCCAAACATCTTTCTTTCGGCAATCTCGCCGCGCGATTGCAGCTGTTCACGCACGCGCTGGGCAACGCCTTCGTCATAGGCCATGGGCTCCTCCAGGGGTTGGGCTAACAGGCACGATAATCGTTGCCAGGAGGGGCCTGTCAGTCGCTCGGGCTGACGCTGACACCGCCTTCGGCTTGCCACTGGGCGATGCCGCCGGCCAGGAAGCGTACCGGCAAGCCCCGCTCTGCCAGCTGTGCGGCGACGCCCTGGCTGACCTCGTGGCCGTGCACGCAGTAGACAACCAGCGGCTGCTGCCGGGGCAGCTCGGCAGCCCAGTCGGCGACGCGTTCGGGGGCACGACGCAGCGCGCCGGGAATGATCCTTGGGCTCTCTGCGAAGGCCTGTGCGCGGCGTACATCGAGCAGCAGCACGGTGCGTGTCGGCAACAATGCGTTGAGTTCGGCGACTGAAATCGATTCGGGCATGGACGATCTCCTCTTACCCCTCGCCTGGCCTGATTTGAGGGTGGCTGTGTCGGCGGCGCGAAGCGTGTTAGCGTCTGCTCTGGCAGGCCGCTGAAAAACGCCTGTGCTCGGCTATGTGGCGTTGACATCGGCCTCGCCTAGCCTGTGCGCGCCACATAGTTCAACGACCTGCTAGCGACGCTAGTGGCCGCTTGGCTCCTTGTCCAGCGCGCAGCGCTGCCGGTCATCCGGCGGCTCGGTCCCGCTGGCTGGCAGTGGCGCTGCGGACTAGGTTCAACCCTTTATCTGTATGGGCGGCAGGCCATGGAGCGACTGCATAGGTGGTTGTTGGTACTGGTGTTGTTGGCGCCTGGCATGGCCGGCGCGGAGCCTCTGCGTCTGGTGGCCGACCCCTGGCCGCCGTTCACCGGCCAGACCCTGCCGAACAACGGCCTGGCGACGGATCTGGTCGCAACCGCACTGAGCCGCGCCGGCTATGCCACGCACTATGACGAAGTGCCCTGGACGCGGGCGGTGCGCGGCCTGCAGCACGCCGAGTACGATGTGCTGGTCAGCGCCTGGTTCAGTGAAGAGCGCGCCGAGTTCGGTTATTTCTCCCAGCCCTATCTGCTCAATCGCATCCGCTTCCTGCGGCGCAAAGGCACGGCCATCGAGTTTCGCAGCTTGTCCGACCTGTACCCCTACCGTATCGCGGTGGTGCGCGGTTATGCCTATTCCAGTGAGTTCAGTAGCGATCCACGGCTGACCAAGGTCGAGGTCGGCAGTTTCGAGAGCGGTGCGCGCATGTTGCAGCGGCAGCGGGTGGATCTGGTGCTGGAGGACGAATATGTCGCCAACTTCCACCTCGGCCGCAGCCTGAAAAAAATTGCCGGTGAACTGGAGTTCCTGCCGTTAGCGCTGAGCGAGAACGGTCTGCATATCCTGATCCGCCGTAGCCTGCCCGAGCACCAACGGGTTGCCGAACGCTTCAATCAGGCGATCGCGGCGATGCAGGCCGATGGCAGTTATGCGCAGATTCTCAAGCGTCATGGGTTATAGCGTTATTGCCAGTGGCTGCGGCCGCGGCCCTGGTGCTTGGCCTGGTATAGGCGCAGATCGGCCTGGTGCAGGAAGTTTTCCAGCTCGTCCGGGGCGTCATGGTGGATGCCGGCGCTGAACGACAGCGGTGGTGCGCCGATGGCGTACTTCAGACTGGCGCAGTGTTCGCGCAGCCGATCGAGGGCCTGGGCCAGGCTGGCGCCATCCTGCAGGCTGACCAAGGCAAACTCTTCGCCGTCCAGACGGTCGATCAGCGCATCGGGGAAACTGCTGCGCAGGGCGCGGGCGAAGGCGATCAGCGCCGCATCGCCGCTGGCATGGCCGTGTTCGTCGTTGATCCGCTTGAAGAAATCCAGGTCGATCATCGCCACGCTGAGGCGGCACTCGGCGCGTTGCGCCTGGCGGAACTGCTGCTGGCCTTTCTCGGCGAAGGCCCGGCGGTTGTACAGGTTGGTCAGGGCATCGAACTGCGCGGCTTGTTTCAACGCGCGGAGCATGTCGCGGCGCTCCAGGCTGGACATCACCCGGCAGTTGAGCTCTTCGGGGCAGAAGGGTTTGCGCAGGAAGTCGTCGGCACCGTGCTTGATGAACTTGGCGCTGAGCGAGCCTTTGGCATCGGCGGACAGGCCGAGGATGATCAGTTCGCTGCGCTTCAGCTTCTGCCGCAGCACTTTGACCAGTTCGAACCCGCTGAGCCCAGGCATGCTGTGGTCGACTATCAGCAGGTCGATATCCGTTTGTTCTTCGAGGATGCGCAGGGTCTCGTCGCCATCGCCGGCGTCGATGATCTGGTAACGGTGTGGGGCCAACACATGGCGGATGAACTGACGGGTGGCCGCCGAGTCGTCGGCGACGAGGATTTTCACCTGGCGGTTGCTTTCCAGGCGGTGTAGCAGGCGGAAGGCATACTCGTAGGAGTGCTGGCTTTCCTTCAGCACATAGTCGACCACGCCCTTGAGCAGCAGCTCGTCGCGGCGCTGCTCGTTATAGGAACCGCTGAGGACGATGCACGGCAGCTGGTAGTGCATCACCAGGTCGACGCTCTCGCCGTTGGGCGCATCTGGCAGGTTGAGGTCGACTATGGCGGCGAAGAACAGCTCGGCAGAGGTTTCCAGCATCACCTGGGCCTCGGCCAGCGAGGCGCAGAAGATCGGCTGCAGCTGGCTTTCCTGACGGAACAGATGCTCGAGGATCTTCAGCACCAGCGGACTGTCTTCGATCACCAGAATATTGCGCACGGGGCCTCCTGTTTCGGCCCAGCGCGTGCACTGGGCCTGTCGGTTGCAACTACAGTCGGTTGCAACTACAGCGTGCGTACCCGCAGCGAGCGACCCTTGATCTTGCCGTCGCTGAGACGCTTGAGCGCCTGCTTGGCGATGCTGCGCTCGACCGCGACATAGGCCTGGAAGTCGAAGATGGCGATCTTGCCGACCTGAGCGCCGGGGATGCCAGCCTCGCCGGTGAGGGCGCCGAGGATATCGCCGGGGCGCAGTTTGTCCTTGCGCCCGGCGCCGATGCACAGGGTGATCATCGGCGGTTGCAGCGGCTCGCCGGCTTGCGCCTTGAGGCCGTTCAGCGGGTGCCAGTTCAGCGGAGCTTTCTGCAGGGTCTCGATGGCCTGGGCGCGGTGCGCTTCCGGTGGCGCGACCAGGCTCATGGCCAGGCCCTTTTCACCGGCGCGGCCGGTACGCCCGACCCGGTGGATATGAATCTCCGAATCGCGCGCCAGTTCGACGTTGATCACCATGTCCAGGGCATCGATATCCAGGCCGCGCGCGGCCACGTCGGTGGCCACCAGTACCGACAGGCTGCGGTTGGCGAACATCGCCAGCACCTGGTCGCGGTCGCGTTGTTCCAGGTCGCCGTGCAGCGCTGCGGCGGAAATACCCTTGGCGCTGAGGTGGTCGACCACCTCCTGGCACTGCTGCTTGGTGAAGCAGAAGGCCACGCTGGACTGCGGGCGGAAGCTGGCGAGCAGCTTGACCACCGCGTCCATCCGCTCTTCCGGGGAGATCTCGTAGAAGCGCTGCTCGATCTGCGTGTTGTCGTGGGTCGACTCGGCCCTGACCTGCTGCGGGTCACGCATAAAGGCCGCGGCGAGCTGCTTGATGCCGGCCGGGTAGGTGGCGGAAAACAGCAGGGTCTGCCGGCGGCTCGGGGTCTGGCCGATGATTTCGGCGATGCTGTCGTAGAAACCCATGTCGAGCATGCGGTCGGCCTCGTCGAGGACCAGGGTGTTGAGGCCGTCGAGCTGCAGCGTGCCCTTGCTCAGGTGCTGCTGAATCCGCCCTGGGGTGCCGACGATGATCTGCGCGCCGTGCTCCAGCGAGCCGATCTGTGGGCCAAAGGGCACGCCGCCGCACAGGGTCAGTACCTTGATGTTATCGGCGCCACGGGCCAGGCGGCGGATTTCCTTGGCGACCTGGTCGGCCAGTTCGCGGGTCGGGCAGAGCACCAGGGCCTGGCAGCCGAAGAAGCGCGGGTTCAGCGGGTTGAGCAGGCCGATGCCGAAGGCGGCGGTCTTGCCGCTGCCGGTTTTCGCCTGGGCGATCAGGTCCATGCCCTTGAGCATCACCGGCAGGCTCTGTGCCTGGATCGGGGTCATCTGCGTGTAGCCGAGGGACTCGATGTTGGCCAGCATGGGGGCGGACAGCGCGAGGCTGGAGAAAGCGGTGTTGGTCACGAGGGCTGGCCTGCAAAAACGAAATGGCGCGCAGTGTAACAGGCGCCAGCCATAGAGTTGCGACGCGCTGACCGGGGGCGGGCCTGCTAGAGGGTCAGGCTCAGGCGGCTGAGCAGGGCGCCGGGCAGCAGGGTCGAGCCGTTGTGACGTTGCTGGTAGGTGCTGGTGGACAGGCTCAGCTCGCGCTCGCGGGTCAGGCCTTCGAGCTGGCTGCCGAGCAGGTCATACAGGCTGTCGTCGAAACGCATGCTGGCCAGCGGTGCCTGGATCTGCCCGTCCTCGACCCAGAAGCTGGCGAAGCGGGTCATCCCGGTGATGCGCGCGGCCGAGCGGTCGGAATAGTTGAGGT
>JBFKAF010000312.1:0-4767 GCA_041621735.1 Pseudomonas sp. | reverse complement strand
GCACCTCGGGTCCGGTGCTGGAGCGACCGGGTGATCTGGCTGCGCTGCTGACCAATCTTGAGCCGGGCGACGTGCTGTTCGTCGATGAAATCCATCGTCTGTCGCCGATTGTCGAGGAAGTCCTGTACCCGGCGATGGAGGATTTTCAGCTCGATATCATGATTGGCGAGGGGCCCGCCGCGCGCTCGATCAAGCTGGATTTGCCACCTTTTACCCTGGTCGGCGCCACTACCCGCGCGGGCATGCTGACCAATCCGTTGCGTGATCGCTTCGGTATCGTCCAGCGTCTGGAGTTTTACAGTGTCGAGGATCTGGCAACCATCGTCACACGTTCGGCAGGTATTCTCGGCTTGCCAATTGAGGCACAGGGGGCGTTTGAAATCGCCCGGCGTGCGCGGGGGACGCCGCGCATCGCCAATCGCCTGCTGCGCCGCGTGCGCGACTTCGCCGAGGTGCGTGGTCAGGGTGACATCACCCGAGAGATCGCCGATCGGGCGCTGAATCTGTTGAATGTCGATGAGCGTGGTTTCGATCACCAGGATCGCCGGCTGTTACTGACCATGATGGAGAAATTCGACGGCGGCCCGGTGGGGGTCGATAGCTTGGCCGCGGCGATCAGTGAGGAGCGCCATACCATCGAAGATGTGTTGGAGCCTTACCTGATTCAGCAGGGCTTTATCATGCGCACCCCGCGAGGGCGGGTGGTGACACGGCATGCTTACCTGCATTTCGGCCTGAATGTGCCAAAGCGCATGGGCGAATTACCGACCGCCGACCTGTTCGACAGCAGTGGCGAGTAAGAAAAAATACTTGCTGTAGCCAATTGGCAAGTTCAGGAGCTAGCACTACAGTATGCACGCGCAAAACGGAGTTCAGCCTTTCGCTCATCGTTGTCGAGTTTATTACGAAGACACCGATGCCGGCGGCATCGTCTACTACGTCAACTACCTCAAATTTATGGAGCGGGCTCGCACCGAGTGCCTACGCGACCTGGGCTTTGCCCAGTCAACGCTGGCGGGTGAGGGCCTGTTGTTCGTCGTGCATTCAGCGGAGGCGCGCTATCACGCACCGGCACGTCTCGACGATGAGTTGCTGGTCAGTGCGCAAGTAATCGAATTAAACCGTGCCAGCCTGCGTTTTCGTCAACAGGTCAGGCGGGCTGCGGATGATGTGCTGCTCTGTGAGGGGCAGTTTTTGGTGGCCTGTGCGCGCGCCGACAATTTGAAACCCCGGGCTATTCCCCAAGCTCTGCGTACGGCCTTTGCCGTCCTGGGCGGCACCGGTACATCTAAAGCAGGAGAGTAAGCGTGGAAGCCAACGCCGTTGACCACATGTCGATGTGGAGTTTGATCAGCAACGCCAGCCTGGTGGTGCAACTGGTGATGCTGACGCTGGTGGCCGCTTCGGTCACGTCGTGGGTCATGATCTTCCAGCGCAGCACGCTGCTGCGCGCCGCCAAGCGCGCCCTGGATAACTTCGAGGAGCGTTTCTGGTCCGGCATCGACCTGTCCAAGCTGTATCGTCAGGCAGGCAGCAACCCGGACCCTGACTCTGGTCTGGAGCAGATCTTTCGCGCCGGCTTCAAGGAGTTCTCCCGCTTGCGCCAGCAGCAGGGTGTCGATCCGGATGCGGTGATGGACGGCGTGGCCCGTGGCATGCGCGTGGCCATCTCGCGCGAGGAAGAGAAGCTCGAGCAAAGCCTGCCATTCCTCGCCACGGTCGGCTCCACCAGCCCCTATATCGGTCTGTTCGGCACCGTGTGGGGGATCATGAACTCCTTCCGTGGTCTGGCCCAGGTGCAGCAAGCGACCCTGGCCACCGTGGCTCCGGGTATCGCCGAGGCGCTGATTGCCACCGCCATCGGCCTGTTTGCAGCCATTCCTGCGGTGATTGCCTACAACCGCTTCTCCGCTCGTGGTGAGATGCTGATTGGTCGTTACTACACCTTCGCCGATGAGTTCCAGGCAATTCTTCACCGTAAAGTGCATACCTCGGACGAATAAGCCCCAGGCTTTCAATATAGGTTTCAAGCCATGGCCAGAATTCGCAACAGACGCAAGCCCGTCGCCGAGATGAACGTGGTGCCCTACATCGATGTGATGTTGGTGCTGCTGGTGATCTTCATGGTGACCGCGCCGATGCTCAATCAAGGGGTCAAGGTCGACCTGCCGAAAGTCAGCAGCGAAGTGCTGCCGCAAGACAATAACGCCCAGGTGCTGACCATTTCGATCAAGGCCGACAAGTCCTATTACTGGAATATGGGGACTGAGGTCGATGTCGATACCGTGCAGGATCAGGCCATGACCCTGGACGAGATGACCCGTGCGGTGACTGGCATTCTGGCTGAGAGTCGTCGCCAGGGTAAGCAGGTGCAAGTGTTCGTGCGCGGAGACAAAGCAGTCGATTACGGCACGGTGATGTTGGCCATGGGTGGCTTGCAGCAGGCTGACGTGGGTAACGTCGGGCTGATTACCGAGGCGCCCTGATGCAGCAGCGTGAGCGCTCTTCTTCGGAAAGCCTGTTCTGGCCGGTAGTGTGGGCGGTGGCGCTGCACACCCTGATGTTCGCGATGCTGTTCGTCAGCTTTGCCTTTGCCCCGGATTTACCGCCAGCCAGGCCCGTCGTGCAGGCGACCTTGTACCAGTTGAAATCGCAAAGCCAGGCGACTACTCAGACCAACCAGAAAATTGCCGGCGAAGCGAAGAAAACCGCTGCGCCGCAGTATGAAACCGAGCAGTTGGAGCAGAAAAAAGCCGAGCAGCAGAAGCAGGCGGCGGCGAAGGCTGCGGAACAAAAGAAAGCCGATGAGGTTCGAAAGGCCGAAGCGGCTAAAAAAGCGGATGCCGCTAAGAAGTCGGAGGCGGAGAAAAAGGCCGCAGAGCAAAAGAAGCTGGCCGATATCGCCAAGAAAAAGGCGGCTGAAGAGGCGGCAAAAAAGAAAGCGGCCGATGATGCCAAGAAAAAGGCTGCGGAAGACGCCAAAAAGAAGGCTGCCGAAGACGCCAAGAAAAAGGCCGCTGCCGAAGCCGCGAAGAAAAAAGCCGCCGAGGATGCCAAGAAGAAGGCTGCTCAAGAGGCTAGTCGTAAGGCGGTTGAGGATAAGAAGGCTGCCGCATTGGCCGAGTTGCTGTCGGATGAAGTGGGGCATCAGCAGGCGTTAGCCGAAACCCATGGCGATCAGGTGGCCGGTAATCTTGATGACTTGATCATTAAGCTGATCACCGAAAGCTGGCAAAGACCCATGTCGGCTCGTAGCGGGATGAGCGTTGCACTACTGATTCAGATGTTGCCCGATGGCACCATCACCAATGCCAGCGTCACCCGCTCCAGCGGTGACGCAGCTTTCGATAGCTCAGCGGTACAAGCGGTGCGTAACGTAGGTCGCATCGCCGAAATGCAACAATTGGATCGCGCTACCTTCGATAGCCTCTATCGGCAGCGCGCTGTTTTATTCAGACCGGAGAATTGAACTCAGTGAATACCCTGATGCGTATTGTCCTGGTGGGGCTGACCATGCTGGTCGGCAACGTGCAGGCCGCTGACCCCTTGGTGATCAGTAGCGGTAGTGATCGTGCGACGCCGATCGCCGTGGTGCCGTTTGGTTGGCAGGGCGGTACTGTGCTGCCAGAGGACATGGCTGAGATTATCGGCAAGGACCTGCGTAATTCGGGGGTTTTCGAACCGATTCCGAAGCAGAACATGATCAGTCTGCCGACCCAGGCAAGTGAACTCATCTACCGCGACTGGAAGGCCCTTGGCGCCCAATATGTGCTGGTGGGCAGCATGGTTCCCAGCGGCGGCCGCTTGCAGGTTCAGTACGCCTTGTTCAACGTGGCCACCGAGCAGCAGGTGATGACCGGTAGCGTGGGTGGCGGTGTCGATCAACTGCGCGACATGGCTCACCATATTGCCGATCAGTCGTTCGAGAAACTCACCGGGACCAAGGGGGCGTTTTCCACGCGTATGCTCTATGTCACGGCCGAACGCTTTGCCGTGAACAACACGCGCTATACCTTGCAGCGCTCCGATTACGACGGCGCTCGTGCAGTCACCCTGCTGCAGTCGCGTGAGCCAATCCTGTCGCCGTCGTTTGCTCCGGATGGTCGGCGCATTGCCTATGTGTCATTCGAGCAGAAGCGTCCGCGTATCTTTGTGCAGCACATCGATACCGGGCGGCGTGAGCAGATCACCAATTTCGAAGGCCTGAACGGCGCGCCGGCCTGGTCGCCGGACGGTAGTCGCCTGGCTTTCGTGCTGTCGCGTGATGGCAATCCGGAAATCTATGTGATGGACATGGGCTCACGGCAACTGCGTCGTGTGACCAACCAGGGCTCGATTGATACCGAGCCCTTCTGGGGTAAGGATGGTCAGACCATCTACTTCACCTCGGACCGTTCCGGTAAGCCGCAAATCTACAAAACCAACCTCGGCAGTGGTGCGGTTGAGCGTGTGACCTTCGTCGGTAACTACAACGCCAACCCGAAACTTTCTGCGGATGAAAAGACCCTGGTGATGATTCACCGTCAGGATGGTTATACCGTGTTCAAAGTAGCGGCACAGGATCTTCAGCGGGGCAATTTGCGAATTCTTTCTGATACCAGTTTGGATGAGTCACCCACTGTTGCGCCTAACGGCACCATGATAATCTACGCCACCCGCCAGCAGGGTCGGGGAGTCTTGATGTTAGCGTCCACCAATGGTCGCGTTAGGCTCCCTCTTCCTACCGCTCAAGGCGAAGTTCGAGAGCCTTCCTGGTCCCCCTACCTG
>JBFKAF010000311.1:0-4770 GCA_041621735.1 Pseudomonas sp. | reverse complement strand
TGAGCAGTGGCAAGCGCTATCGCTATACCGAGGAGCGCCTGCATGCCGGGCAGCCGCTGTACGCCATCGGCGATTTTCGCAGCGGCGGCGGTGGCCGTCAGGGTTTCGATCCGAGCGCGGCACAGGGTGCGGTGATCCGCGAGTGGAAGGGCGATTATGCCGGTTTGCTGCAGCGTTTCGACAGCGACAACAATGCTCAGCTCGACCCGCAGGAATGGCGGCGTGTGCGTCTGGCCGCGCAACTGGAGGCTGAAGATCGCCACCGTCGACAGAGTCTGCGGCCTGCGCAGCACCAGCTGGGACAGCCGCGTGAAGCGATGCCGTTTATTCTGTCGTGCGCCGGGGAGGACGAGTTGGCGCGGCAGTTCTATTGGCAGGCCGCCGCGGGCGCCGTGCTGTGCCTGGTCGGGGCCTTGGCTGCGGCCTGGTTGCTGGGGGCGACGTAACAGGCGACCAAGCGCTAGGGCTGTGCTGGCCTACGACACGCAAAAGCGAGGGTCGGCTCTGCGAAGATCAACAGCCCGCCGAGCCGCGGGCTTCTCTAGATTGGCCGTTACAACGTGGCGGAGTTGGTTTCTGCGCTGAGGCGCCGGGCCTGCCTGAGGTAGAGGGTCAGCTCGCGGGCCGGTAGCGGTTTGCTGTAGAAGTAGCCCTGACCTTCGTGGCAGCCCTGGGCAATGATGTAGGCCTCTTGTTCGATGGTTTCCACGCCCTCGGCGATCACCTGCATGCCGAGGTTCTTACCGAGTTGGATGATGGCGCGCACGATGGTGGCGTCGTCATCGTCTTCCAGCAGGTCCTGGACGAAGCTCTTGTCGATCTTGATCTTGTCCAGCGGCAGGCTCTTCAGGTAACTCAGCGAGGAGTAGCCGGTGCCGAAGTCGTCGATGGCGATCAGCGCCCCGGAGCGGCGCAGGCTGAGCAGGTGCTGGGTGGCGGTACTGATGTCTTCCATCAGGCCGGTCTCGGTGACTTCGAGCTCGAGGCTGCGTGGCGGCAGGCGATAGGCCTGCATCAGGTTGTTGACCACGCGCGGTAGTTCGGCGTGATGCAGTTGCACGGTCGACAGGTTGATCGCCATGCGCAGATCGCTGAAGCCCTGGTCGAGCCATTCGCGTAACTGGCGGCAGGCCTGGTCGAGAATCCACTCGCCGATGGCGATGATGGTGCCGTTTTGCTCTGCCAGTGGAATGAATAGATCTGGCGGAACCAAACCGTGTTGCGGGTGCTGCCAGCGCAACAGCGCCTCGACGCCGACTACCCGGTGATCGCGGTAATTGATTTGCGGTTGATAGACCAGGTACAGCTGATTCTGGGTCAGGGCCTCGCGCAGGTCTTTCTCCAGTTCCCGGCGCCGGCGCATTTCGCTGTCGACGCTGGCGATATAGAACTGGTAACGGTTGCGCGAACGATTCTTGGCCAGGGTCATGGTCTGTTCGGCTTTTTGCAGCAGCTTCTCGGTGCTGTCGCCGTCTTCCGGGAACAGGGTGATGCCGATGGTGGCGCGCAGATGCACTTCCTGATCGTCGAGCATGAACGGCGTTTCCAGGTCGTCCAGCACGCTCTGGGCAAGCTCCGCGGCCTCGTAGGGTTGCTCGATGTTGGCTTGGATCAGGGCGAACTGGTCGCCGCCTAATCGAGCCAGGGCGCCGAGCCGGCCGCTGTGGCTGCGCAGGCGGTCTGACAGGGCCAGCAGCAGTTGGTCGCCGGTCTGGTAGCTGAACTGTTCGTTGACCCCCTTGAAGTCGTCCAGGCCCACGCAGAGCACCGCGACCCGTCGCTGCAGGCGACCGCCATCTTCGAGGATCTGGTCGAGCTGCTGCTGCAGTTGCTGGCGGTTCGGCAGACCGGTGAGGAAGTCGTACTGGGCCAGGCGTTGCAGGCTGTTTTCTGCCTCGCGGCGTAGATGGGTGTTGCGCTCGATGGAGGAGAGCAGCTGGTTGGCCGTATTGATCCACAGCCCGAGTTCGTTCTTTTCGTTGCCTTTGAGCATCGGCAACTTGTGCTCGCTGGGGCGGTCCGGGTTGATGCTGCTCAGGTGCTCGATGATTTGCGCCAGCGGTTTGGTCAGCAGCCAGTGGTAGACCAGGTAGAGCACCAGACCCATGGCCAGGGCGCGGAGCACGCCGGAGATGAAGATGATCACCGAGCTGGTGACGAAGTCCTCGCCATAGGGGGCGGTGTCGAGGGTGATGCTGAGGTCGCCGTAGTACTCGCTGTAGGGGCCGCGGCCGACCAGTTTGGTGGTGTAGTGCTGTTCCTGGCCGAGAATCGGGTCGGTCAGCCAGCGGGTGGGCAGTTGCACCGGGGAGCGGGATTTTTCCGCGAGCATCGGCTCGTTGGGGTGGCCGATGGCGGCTACCCGCACGGACTCGTGCTGGAACAAGCCTTCGATGACCTGCATGCCCATTTCGCGATCCAGGCTGTACACCGCCTGGGTCGAGGGATCACGGAACATGCCGAGAATCCGCTTGGCGTCGTTGTCTACCGCCTGGCGGGTCTTGTACACGTCGAAGACAATTTGCGCGCAGCTCAATACCACCCCGACGACCAGGGCCGAGAGCAGTACGACGCGCAGTAACTTTAGCGACAGGCTGTGCTTGAGTTCCAGCTTCAAGTGACGATTCCTTGTTCGATACCTGAGGCATCAGACGGGTGTGAGTATTAGCAAACTCGCGGTTGCCGTCAAAGGGCCATTACTCCAGTCGGGCTCCTGCCGACCGGCTGCACGGCAAGAGTGCGGGTGTCGGCTGGCGTTGACCTTGTATCAGTGTGTCGGTGCAACGTGGCGCGGACTTGAGGACCGTTCGGCACTTTAACATTTGATACAGGGCCTTGCGGCACCTGTCCAGTGACGTCGGGAACGCTTGACTGCGCGTGAAGCGATGCAGGGGGATTGGTTGGCGCCGGTCGCGACTGAGCAAAGCGCGGCTGTTGCTGGCGGCGATGCTGAGTAGTTGGTGCTGGTCAGTGTGGCTGTAAGGGGCGCTGGTGTCAGGGCGTTGAGGCCTCCCCGGTCGAGCAGCTTTTTGGCTATTGCGTCATCGGCCGCGTGAACAGGTGGCAGCCGGGACGCGACTGGCACAGCGCCTGCCAATAGCGAAGAACCCGGCCTAAGCCGGGTTCTTCGTACTTGCACCTAAGGTCTTAGGCCGCGTAGTTCTTGGCTACGAAATCCCAGTTGACCAGGTTCCAGAATGCCTCGACGTACTTCGGACGGGCATTGCGGTAGTCGATGTAGTAGGCGTGCTCCCACACGTCGCAGGTCAGCAGCGGGGTGTCGCCGCTGGTCAGCGGGCAACCGGCGCCGATGGTGCTGGCCAGGGCCAGGGAGCCGTCGGCCTTCTTCACCAGCCAGCCCCAGCCGGAGCCGAAGGTGCCGATGGAGGTCTTGCTGAACTCTTCCTTGAACTTGTCGAAGGAACCGAAAGCCGCGTTGATCGCGTCGGCCAGGGCGCCAGTCGGTTGGCCGCCGCCGTTCGGGCTCAGGCAGTTCCAGTAGAAGGTGTGGTTCCAGATTTGTGCCGCGTTGTTGAAAACGCCGCCCGAGGAAGTCTTGATGATCTCTTCCAGGGTTTTGCCTTCGAACTCGGTGCCGGGCACCAGGTTGTTCAGGTTCACCACGTAAGTGTTGTGGTGCTTGCCGTGGTGGTAGTCCAGGGTCTCGGCGGAAATGTGCGGCTCGAGGGCGTTTTTCTCGTACGGCAGCGGCGGCAATTCGAAAGCCATGGTTTATCTCCTAATCAGGGCAGGTGCGTTGAGCGCGAGGCCGATCACGGGCGGCCAGACTAGCGGCGGGAGTTTGTCCTCCTTGCGCCGCAGACCGAGGATCATAGCACCGGGTCTTCGCCATAACCACGCAGCAACTGTGTGGAAAAGCCGGCGCCAGGGCCTTTTTGTGCGCAGGCCTGCTTAGCTTTAACTGCCTGGAGGATTGCTCAGCAGTTGTCCGGCTACGGCGAACATCATCAAGGCCACTGCCAGGTCGATCAGCCGCCAGGTCATCGGGCGCGCCAACCAGGGTGCCAGCCAGGCGGCACCGAGCGCCAGGCTGAAGAACCAGATCAGCGAAGCACTGGCCGCGCCCAGGGCGTAGGCGCCGGGCACCGCCTGTTGCGCGCCGAGGGAGCCGATCAGCAGCACGGTGTCCAGGTACACGTGGGGGTTCAACAGCGTCACCGCCAGGGCGGTCATCAGCACCGCACGGCGCGAGCGTGGGCCGGTCTGGCTGGCCTGGCTCAGCGCCTGTGGCTGCAGTGTCCGGCGCAGCGCCTGAACGCCCAGCCACAGCAGAAAGGCCGCGCCACCCCAGCGGGCGATAGCCAGCAGCGTCGGGTTCTGTGCCAGCAGGCTGGCCAGGCCGAACACTCCCGCGGTGACCAGCAGTGCATCGCAGAGTACGCAGAGCACCGCCACCGGCAGGTGATGTTCGCGGCGCAGACTCTGCGCCAGGACGAAGGCGTTCTGGGCGCCCAAGGCGATGATCAGCCCGGCGGCGATCAGTAATCCATTCAAATAGCTCTGCCACATGAGCGTCACTCCGCCTGCCTGGCCAGTTGTTGCAACACCGCCACGGCGCGTTGACCATCGGCCTGGGCGACGAACAGGTGATCGTGGTGGTAGCCGGCGATCACGTTGCAGCTGATGCCATGGTCGGCCAGGGCGCTGGCCACCGCGGCGGTGAGGCCGACCGCATTGAGCGCCGAGTGCACCTCGAGGGTGATCCAGGCGGCGATATAGTCGAACTCCAGGCCCAGCCGCTCGGCCTGC
>JBFKAF010000310.1:0-4777 GCA_041621735.1 Pseudomonas sp. | reverse complement strand
GCGCATACCGCCCTGAAACTGGAGCCTGCCCGTGGCTAAAGCCCCCAAGCCGCTACCTTCTCTCGACTGGCTGCGGCCACGCCTGGCCGCCAGCCGGGCGATCAGCCTCTTGAGCTTCACAGCCCTGGCCGTCCTGCTGCTAGTGTGGAACCTGAGCTTCGCAGAGCTTCCCAGCAAACTGCTCTGGGTCATCCTCGGCTTTAATTTGATTCCACTGCTGCTGCTCGCGCCCGGCATGCTCCTCGGCAACGCCCGCGCTCACGCCTGGACCTGTTTCGTGGTCAACCTGTACTTCATCCAGGGCGTGCTCGCAGCCTTCGATCCGTCCAAAGCGCTGTTCGGCTGGCTGGAAACCCTGCTCAGCCTCAGCCTGTTCTGCGCCGCACTGATGTACACGCGCTGGCGCTTCCAGTACGACCGCAAGCTGGCTGGGGAAAGCTGAGAAACGTCGGCCGACTCGCCGAACAGTTGCGCAAAGTCGCGACCAGTAGGCCGGGTTAGCGGCGCATGCTACGGGCTTGCCGACGACACCGGCTCCGAGCGCCGCGTAACCCGGCATAGCGCCAGCGGTCACACCGCGATGCCGGGTTACGCCGCAGCCAATCCGGCTGTTTGACCGGGTCATTGCACAGGCGGCTAACCCGGCCTACGGATTGGATTTAGCAGCGGCTGTCACCAGCCCAGGGTTTCTTTGAGGAAGGGAATGGTCAGCTTGCGCTGGGCCTGCAGGGAGGCCTGGTCCAGGCGCTCCAGCAGATCGAACAATGCACTCATGCTGCGTTCGCCGCGAGTCAGGATAAACCGCCCTACTTCATCACTGAGGTGCAGGCCACGACGCGAGGCGCGCAGTTGCAGGGCGCGCAGCTTGTCTTCATCGGACAGCGATTGCAGCTGGAAAACCAGGGCCTGGGTCAGCCGCGACTGCAGGTCGGCGAGCTGCACCGGCAATTCCCGCGGCGAGGCATTGGCGGCCAGCAGCAGACGCCGGCCACTGTCGCGCAGGCGATTGAACAGATGGAACAAAGCCTCCTCCCAATCACCGCGCCCGACTACTGCATCCAGGTCGTCGAGGCAGACCAGCTCGTAGCGCTCCAGGTTGTCCAGCAACTCCGGCCCGTGCGCAACCATCTCCGCCAGCGGCAGATACACCGCCGGCTCGCCGCGCTGCTCGAAACGCAAGCAAGCCGCCTGCAGCAGGTGACTGCGGCCGACACCGCCGCCGCCCCACAGGTAGATCAGGCTTTCCGTCCAGCCGGCGTCCGCTTCGCACAGACGCTCGACATAGCCAAGCGCCGCAGCATTGGCGCCGGGGTAGTAGTTGGCGAAGGTGGCGTCGTCGCGCAGACGCACACCTAGAGGCAGTTGAATGGGTGTCATGCGGGGCTGGGCGGCTCGTCTGCAGCGCTTGGGGATTCTCCGTAAAGAGCGGAAAGTTTATAGAAATCATGCGCATGGCGCACTAAAACCATGATCACCGCGGCCACCGGCAGGGCCAACAATACGCCGCTGAAGCCGAACAGCTGCCCCCCGGCCATGATGGCGAAGATCACCGCCACCGGGTGCAGGCCGATCCGGTCGCCGACCAGCCAGGGCGTCAGCAGCATGCCCTCAAGCATCTGCCCGGCCACAAACACCGCGGCAATCGCCAGCAGTGGGTAGAAGTCGCCGCCGAACTGGAACAGCCCGGCGGTCAAGGCTGCGCCTATGCCCACCACCACGCCGAGATACGGCACGATACTGGCCAAGCCCGCCAACAGACCGATCAGCAGGCCCAGTTCCAGGCCAATCAGCATCAGCCCGACGGCATACATGATGCCCAACGCCAGCATTACCAGGAGCTGCCCACGCAGGAAAGCCCCCAGCACTTCGTGACACTCGCCAGCCAGCTTCACCACCAGCCCTTCGCGGTTGCGCGGTAGCAGGCCGCGCAGTTTGGCGACCATCAGGTCCCAGTCGCGCATCAGGTAGAAGCTCACCACCGGAATCAGCAACAGATTGGCCAGCCAGGCCAGCAGAGCCAAACCCGAGGAAGTGACCCTGGCCAGCACCTTGCCGACAATATCGCCGGTTTTGCCCAGGTGTTCGGAGAAGGCGGCTTTCAGCTGATCGAAACGCCAGAAGCCATCGTTCAGCCCCAACTGCGCCTGCACCCAAGGCAACGCCTGGTGCTGCGCCCAGTCGATCATCTGCGGCGCCAGCTCATACAGGCGCATCAACTGCTTGCCCAGCAGCGGTACCAGCACCAGCAGCGAGATCGCCAGAAGCAGACTGAATAGCGCAAATACCGCGATAACCCCCCAGGTACGCGAGAGCTTCCAGCGCTCCAGACGATCCACCAATGGATCGCCCAGGTAGGCCAGCAGTACGCCGATCAGAAATGGCGAGAGAATCGGATGCAGCAGATACAACAACCAGCCGAGCAGTAACAGCCCAGCCATCCATAGCCAGCGCGGTGAATCGATCATGCTCGGACCTCAGTTCGCGAAATAGACTGTTCAGGACAGCTCTTCAGCTGTGGAGTGCGCCGACGCTATCGGCGCTAGCACTCACATCTATAAAACAGCGCGTTAAAGCAGCGTGCGGCGGTCTGCCACTCGGCGCTCATCGCCCCCAGTGCGCGGCAGTCTACCAGCGAAACCGCAGCACATCGCCGCGCGGCAGCACTTGCGGAGCTTGCGCGTCAGTGGGCGGTTGGTTGGCATCAAGCGGCTCGGCCCCAGACGACACTTCCTGCAACCGTGCCAGCGCCAGTTGCGCGCGCAGCTGTTCGGCACTGGCGTTAACCCGATAAACCAGACGATCACCCTGCACGCTGAGCAACTGCGCCCCAAAGGGTTCGAGAATTCGCTGTATCTCGGCATAGCGTGTCAGATCGGCGCCCTCTATTTGTAGAGTCAGGCTGCTGGCGGAGCCGGGGGCGATGACGAAACGCGGCGCCAACCGCTCATTCAACGCCAGCATCACGGCATCGGCCAAGGCGGCCTGGTCGACGCCTTCGGCCTTGCCTTGCTCGCGCGCATCGCCCAACCATAAACGCCATTGGGCTTGCCATTGGCCGTTTTCTTCGCGGGCTTGCACCACCAGCAAGGCATCGGCGGCGTAACGCTCGGACGCGGTGCGCAGCTCTTCCGGTTCGCTGGCGGCCAGATTCTCCGGGGTTGCCAGCAGTTGTTCGCTCAGATCGGCCAGCGGCAAACGCAACGGCAAGCCCCAGCGCTGCGCCGCCGCAGTCAGGGGCACGGCGCTGCTCTGGCCATCGCCGATCAAGCTCGCGCCATCGCTCGCATCATTCAGCCACCAGGCCAGGATCGCCGGACGATTGGTCCCCCACAGCGACAGACCGGCCTGGCGCAGGCTGCGGTCGGTGCTGACAGGATCGAAGTCGACCAGCAGGCTGTCACCTGTATAGCCGTACTGGCTGACAATCTGCTGCGGGTCTTTGCGCAACTCCGCCAATTCCGGGCTTTGCGCCGCCTCGCGCCGCCCGGTCAAGCGCAGGACCAGGGTATCCAGGGCGCGGCCAAGGGCCGCATCCCGCTCATCCGGCTGCTGACTGGCGACCGGCTCGCGCACCTGATACAGGTCACTGACAGTCGCCGCCTGACTCGGCAGGCTGAGTAACGGCAGACACAGGACAAGCAAGCGAGCAATCAGGCGCATGGAATAAGCTCTCGACAGGCGGAAGACCGCGCATAGGGCGCAGTAGAAGCCTATACCTTAAACAGCCGCCTGCGCCCCGGCAACCACAGCGCGGGCGGGTGGCCGCTGCCCGGCAAGCCTGATAAAATCGCGCGCCTTCGCAGACCGGTCACAAGGGAGCCTGTCAGGCTTAGGACTGTCCTACTGTGAAAGACTGGATATTGGCGGCTTTTACCACTGCAACTCGTTAAATAGGGCGACTATTCGCCTCGTTTGATTGATCAAAGCCCCTCAATCCCAGCCTTTCTCGCTACGGACGCCAAACCCGACAGACTCCCAGCACCGGCGCACATCCGACTTCCCCCCTTAAAGGCCTGGATCTATGAGCAAGCAACCCTCCATCAGCTACAAGGACGCAGGTGTAGATATCGACGCAGGTGAAGCCCTGGTCGAACGCATCAAAGGCGTGGCCAAGCGCACCGCCCGTCCGGAAGTCATGGGAGGCCTGGGCGGTTTCGGCGCCCTTTGCGAGATCCCGGCCGGTTATAAGCAGCCGGTATTGGTCTCCGGCACCGACGGTGTCGGCACCAAGCTGCGCCTGGCACTCAACCTGAACAAGCACGACAGCATCGGCATCGATCTGGTGGCCATGTGCGTCAACGACCTGGTGGTGTGCGGCGCCGAACCGCTGTTCTTCCTCGATTACTACGCCACCGGCAAGCTCAATGTCGACGTCGCCGCCCAGGTCGTCACCGGCATCGGCGACGGCTGCGAACTGGCCGGCTGCTCCCTGGTCGGCGGCGAGACCGCCGAGATGCCGGGCATGTACGAAGGCGAAGACTATGACCTGGCCGGTTTCTGCGTCGGCGTAGTCGAAAAAGCCGAGATCATCGATGGTTCCAAGGTGGCCACTGGCGACGCGCTGATCGCCCTGCCGTCTTCCGGCCCGCATTCCAACGGCTACTCGCTGATCCGCAAGATCATCGAAGTCAGCGGCGCCGACATCGAATCCATCCAGCTCGACGGCAAGCCGCTGACCGAGCTGCTGATGGCGCCCACGCGCATCTACGTCAAGCCGCTGCTCAAGCTGATCAAGGACACCGGCGCGGTCAAGGCCATGGCCCACATCACCGGTGGC
>JBFKAF010000309.1:0-4779 GCA_041621735.1 Pseudomonas sp. | reverse complement strand
CTCGATTTGCAGCAGGCGTATCGCACGCTGCAGGGGCGTGATAGCGCGCAGCTTGCCAGTGTGCTGGCGTTGGTCGAGGCCGGTGAGCCGGCGCTCGAACTGGCCCGTTCGCTGCAGGCACAGGCACCCGCAGGCGCCGTGCTGCAGCGCTCCGCCGTCAAGTTGCGGGCGCCGATCCAGCCGCCGCCGCAAATGCGCGACTGTTCCTGCTTCGAATTGCACCTGCGGCAAAGCTTCGCCGCGGCGCGTCGGGCGCGGGCACTGCGCACGCCCGATCCGGAGGCCACCCTGCGGGAAATGAACACCCGTGCCGACGATCGGGTTATCGATACCTTCAATCGTCAGCCCATCTACTACAAATGCAACCGTTTCGCGGTTATCGGCATGGACGACGAATTCCAGTGGCCGAGTTTCAGCAAGGCGATGGACTTCGAGTTGGAGTTCGGTTGCTACATTGGCAAGCGCGGCAAGGACATCAGTCGCGAGGACGCTCGTTCGCACATCGTCGGCTACACCATCTTCAACGACATGAGCGCGCGCGATGCCCAGGCCAAGGAGATGCCCGGCATGCTCGGTCCGGCCAAGAGCAAGGACTTCGACACCGGCAACATCATGGGACCGTGCCTGGTGACGGCCGATGAGCTCGGCGATCCCTATGACCTGAACATGGTGGCGCGGGTCAATGGCGAGGAGTGGGGGCGCGGCAATACCCGAGACATGCGCTGGCGCTTCGAGGACGTCATCGCCCATGTGTCGCGTTCGGAAACCCTTCATCCCGGCGAGTTTCTCGGCTCGGGCACGGTGGGCAACGGTTGCGGCCTGGAGCAGTTGCGTTACCTCAAGCCGGGCGATTTGGTTGAGCTGGAAGTCGATGGTATCGGTGTGCTGCGTACCCGTGTATGAGCTGCCGAACAAGCGGTGTCCTGATGGGGCGCCCGACTGCCGGCAATTCGTCGCTCAAGCCCGCCGCGCGCGGCCTTTGATAGGCGTAGTGCCTGAAGAAAAGAATATTTATTCGCCGGGTAAAATGCGATAGGTATACATTTTCTATAAAAGTGTCTTATATTTTGTCGAGTCTCAAATAGCCGTAGCGCCCTGAACAGGAGGCAAGCATGTCAACAACAACAAGCCCTGTGTTGTCCGACGGAACCAAGGTTTCGGACCTTATCTACCCCTCGACCCGCGAAGTACAGATGCGTGTGCTGTCGGATCGGGAAATTTACGAGCTGGAGATGGAAAAAGTCTTCGGCAAGATCTGGGTCCTGCTCGGGCACGAATCGGAGATCCCCAACTCGGGCGATTTCATGGTGCGCGATATGGGCTCTGATTCGGTGATTGCCGCCCGCGGCAAGGACGGCGAAGTCTTCGTGTCGCTTAACGTCTGCCCGCACCGCGGCATGCGTATCAGCACTGTCGATTGCGGTAATACGCAGATCCACAAGTGCATCTATCACGGTTGGGCGTTTCGTCCCAACGGCGACTTCATCGGTTCGCCGATCGAGCGCGAGTGCATGCACGGCAAGATGATGGGCAAAGAGGAGCTGGGTCTGAAGAAGGCCCGTGTGACGCTCTACGGCGGCCTGATCTTCGCCACTTGGAACATCGATGGGCCTTCCTTCGACGAGTTTCTCGGCGATGCCAAGTGGTACTACGACATGCTCTTCTGTCGCAGCGACAAAGGCATGGAGGTGTTGGGCCCACCGCAACGCTTCATCGTCAACGCCAACTGGAAGACCGCTGGCGAACAGTCGGCAGCAGACGGCTTCCATACCCTGACCTTGCACCGCTGGCTCGGCGAAGTCGGCAACTACGCCAAGAAAGGCGAAGGTGAGGGTGAGGGTACGGACCTTAGTCCGGAAATGATCGGCGTGGAAATCAGTTCGCCGCATGGCCATGCACTGCGTTGCATCGATCTGGCGCGCAAGATCAAGCGTCTCACCGGGCTCGATCCCGCTGAACTCTCGGTTCAGGAAAAGCTCGATGCGTTGCCGCCAGCCGGCATGACCCGAGACATGGTCGAGCAATTGGCACGCAATCTGAGCGAGGAGCAGCTGCAGGTCCTGACCACCATGCCACCGCAGGTTGGCGGCATGTTCCCGAACATTCTCTTCGGTTTTGTTTACATTCCTCAGCCCGATGGCTCTGTGGTCGGTTCCATGACCCTGCACGCCTATGTGCCGATGGGGCCCGACAAGCTCGAGTTCGTCAACTGGATCTTTGCCGAGAAAGATGCACCGGCCGAGCTGCGTGAAAAGATGCTCAAGCAGACCATTCAGCTGTTCGGCACCTCCGGCATGGTCGAGCAGGACGACTCCGATACCTGGCCGCACATGACGCTGTCCGCCAAAGGCGCCATGGGCCGCAAGAGTACCCTGAAATACCAGGCGTGCTTTGAAACCGGCGCGCCCGAGGGCTGGCCAGGGCCGGGCATCGTCAATGAAGGCTTCACCAAGGACGATACCCAGTGGCACTGGTGGTTGTATTGGCATGAGCTGATGACTGCGCAGGATTGATCTGCGCGTCCTCGCACCTCTCGACCACAACTATAAGTTTCAGGGAGTTACCCATGGCTCAAGTACAAGAACGCGGTGCCGAGCAGATTCAGCCGGGTTCGCCGGTTGGCACCAAGCGTGTTCCTATCGGTTCGGATCTCTACAATCAGGTGCTGACCTTCCTCTACGAGGAGGCCACGCTGCTCGACCAGATTCGCCTCAACGAATGGAGCGAGCGGCTTGCCACCGATCTGGTCTATACCGTACCGCTGCGTCATACCCGCCTGCAGGCCGAGCAGTCGGCCAGCATCGTGCGTAGCGTGCAGCATTACCACGACGACTACCGTTCGGTCATGGGGCGCATCCTGCGCCTGTCAGGCAAGAGCGCCTGGGCCGAGGATCCACCCTCGCGTACGCGTCGGCTGGTCACCAACGTCTTCGTCGAGGAGACGGAAAAGGCCAACGAGTTCGTCGTCACCAGCTACCTGTTGCTGACCCGCAACCGCTTCAAGGACCATCACGTCGATATCGTCAGTGGCGAGCGTCGCGATGTGCTGCGTCTAGGCGAGGACGGTTTCAAGTTGGCGCGTCGCGAGGTCATCATCGACCAAGCCGTGCTGGGAACGGCCAACCTCGCGATATTCCTCTAGCGGGCGCCTCGCCTTCGAGCCATGCCGGAACCGCCGTCAGGCGGAACCGGCAGGGTTCGGATGCAATTGGCCAAGCCAGTCTTGGTCGTCGGCGCACAGGGTCGATGACGCAGCGCTGAAATCCCAGGTCGAGCCTATCATTCTTGCGGCAAGCACGGCCCGCTCCGGTTGTTGGCTGTAGCACAGGCCGGTGCTCGCCGCATGTGCCTGGGCGTCGAGGTTGTATGCCCTGCCCAGGGAAATCAGCGTGCAGCGGCGCAGTAATAGTGCTGCTTCCGCTTCTTCGTTGGACAGGTTACTCAGCGCCCATCGTGCCATGCCTTCGCGCAGGTTGACGCCGGCGAAGGGCGTAGGTGCCTGGATGATTGAGCCCTGCACCTCCCACACCAGCCGTTCATTGCCATCACACAGCAATGTCGCCCTGGTGTGTTCCTCGACTCGCTGGGGGACCTGTATGTCGTAACGGCGCCGGGTCGTTTGGCGTGCAGCATTGGCGATCGCCAGGCCGGCCAGATCGAGCAGGTGGGTACATTGGTGTTGTGCATCGACCTGGCGTGTCACCGAATGGGCAATGCGGCCGAGAGGCATGCCGAGTAGTTGTTGCAACTGGTCGGTGGCCTGTGGGCAGGCGGAATAGGGATAGCGCAGTGCTTCGCCGCCGATGGCGGTAAGCACTCCCCGATCATGGCGCGCCCAAACGCGGAAATGATGGAAGTCGTCCTCCAGAGTGGCGCGCACTTCACCTGCAGCCTGCTGCTGCGACGCAGCGATGTCCACTCGACGGCGAAAGGTGCTCATAGCTAATTATCCTTACAGTTGTTCTAGCCGTACTAGGAACGTTGGATTAGGATGTATCTGAACACTATAAACAAAAATGTTCATCTAAAACAAAAAAGGAGTTCCCCATGGGACTGCTGCAAGAACAGGTGGCGCTGATCACGGGCGCCGGCGGAGGCATTGGCCGGGGCGTGGCGCTTAGCTTCGCCAAAGAAGGTGCGGCTGTGGTGGTCGCCGAACTCGATGAGGCCAGCGGCGCAGCGGTTGCCGAAGAGTTGAGGGCGCTTGGCGCGCGGGCTCAGTTCATCCGCACCGACGTGTCCAGCAAGAGCGATATCGAAGCGGCTATCCAGCTGGCCGTTGAGCAGTTCGGTGGTCTGGACATTCTGGTCAACAATGCCTTCGCACCAACCCCGAACGTGCTGCTCGAGGAAAAGACCGATGCGATGCTCGCACAAACCCTCGAGTCGACCGTATGGGCGGCCTGGTGGTCGATGAAGGCCGCGCTGCCGCATATGCAAGCGCGGGGTGGCGGCAAGATCATCAATTTCTATTCGATCGACACCGAGATCGGCGCCTGGCTGCACGGTGACTACAACACGGCGAAGGCGGCGATTGTCGGCCTGACACGTAGTGCAGCTTCGGAATGGGGGCGTTTCAACATCAGGGTCAACGCCATCGCGCCAACAGCCATGGGCGCGACCTTCCATAAGTTGGCGGAGGAGAACCCGGGTTTCGCCGAAAAGTCCGCAGCGATGCGGCCGCTAGGGCGTTGCGGCGAACCGGAAGAGGATATCGGACCAGTGGTGGTATTCCTGGCTTCGGAAATGTCGCGGTTCGTCACCGGCGAGACCATCCAT
>JBFKAF010000308.1:0-4782 GCA_041621735.1 Pseudomonas sp. | reverse complement strand
GGCGTGGCCTGCGGCTCGTCCACCGGCAGCACCGACGAGATCAAGGCATTCGGCAACATGCTGCTCAATTCGGTGGCCGATGGCCTCAACGCCAACTCCTACGTGCGCATGATGCCGCACACCACGGCGGCGAATATCAGCATCTTCTTCGGCCTCACCGGCCGCCTGATCCCCACCTCCAGCGCCTGTACCAGCGGCAGCCAGGGCATCGGCTACGCCTACGAGGCGATCAAGTTCGGTCGCCTGCCGCTGATGCTCGCCGGCGGCGCCGAGGAGCTGTGCCCGACCGAGGCCATGGTGTTCGACGCCCTGTACGCCACCAGCCTGAAGAACGCTGCCCCGCAGTCTTCGCCACGCCCCTACGACAGCGGCCGCGATGGCCTGGTGATCGGCGAAGGCGCCGGCATCCTGGTGCTGGAAGAACTCGAGCACGCCCTGGCGCGCGGGGCGACCATCCACGCCGAGATCGTCGGCTTCGGCAGCAACGCCGACGGCCAGCACACCACCAAGCCGGAACATACGACCATGCGCCGCGCCATGCAGCTGGCCCTGGACGACGCCGAGCTGGCGCCCGCCGCCATCGGCTATGTCAACGGCCACGGCACCGCCACCGAGCAAGGCGATGTCGCCGAGACCCTGGCCACCAGCAGCCTGTTCGGCGCCGGCATGCCGATCAGCTCGCAGAAGAGCTTCTTCGGCCACACCCTGGGCGCCTGCGGTGCGCTGGAGTCCTGGTTCAGCATCGAGATGATGAACCGCGACCAGTACGTGCATACCCTCAACCTGGACCAGGTCGACCCGGCCTGCGGCGAACTGGACTACCTGCGCGGCGAGTTCCGGCCGATGCACCACCAGTACGTGATGAACAACAACTTCGCCTTCGGTGGGGTCAATACCTCGCTGATCTTCCGCCGCTGGCAATGAAACCACCGCCCAACCACCCGAGAAAGGAAACTCCCCCCATGCTCCGCGCACTCCTGCTGTCCATCGCCCTGAGCGCCCTGGTTGGCTGCACCAGCAAGCCCATCGAGAACATCCAGCAAACAGTCCCCGGCGCCAGCGTGCGCAGCAGCGCCGACATGCAGCAGGCCATTGTCCGCGCCCTGAGCCAGCGTGAGTGGCTGGTGCAACGCGTCAGCCCGGTCGAGATTCAGGCGGAAATCACCCAACGCGGTCGGCATCACGCGGAAATCAGCATTCCTTACAGCGCCAGCCAGTTCGCCATCCAGTACCGCGACAGCTGGGGCCTCGATCAGCGGGACGGCAAGATCCACCGCAACTACAACCGCTGGGTCGATAACCTGCGCACCGACATTCTTCAGGAACTGCAAGCCCAGAGCCTGGGCCAGCCCTAAACGCAGCAGTGCAACCGTGCCGCCTGCTCAGTAACCCTAGGTATCGCCGTGTGCTCCAGTAGTCCTGCGTTGCAGCCGCGTTGCTTAGGCAAAGTCCTGGTGTATGCCCTGGCTCTGCTGGTGCTGTCGGCCTGCGGTACGCTGTCGCGCCTGCAGATCGATGAGTCCGACCGGCAGACCCTGCGCCTGGCCCGCAGTGGTGACCTGCGGGCCGAGGTCGACGCCTTGGCCCAGCCGCTGATCGACTCGCGCCGCACCCCCGGCATCGTGGTCGGCGTGCTCGGCGCCGATGGGCAGAAGCACTTCTTCGGTTATGGCGTGACCGACCAACTCACCGGCAGGCAGCCGGACGGCAGCACCTTGTTTGCCGTCGGCTCGCTGAGCAAAGGTTTCGTCGGCAATATCGCCGCCTTGCTGGTGCAGGACGGCACGCTGAGCTGGCACGACACCCTGGAGCAACTGCTGCCCACCGGCAGCGCATTGAGTGACGACGCCAAGCGGATCACCCTGCTGCAGCTGGCCACCCACACCTCGGGCCTGCCGCGCCAGCCCATGACCCCACAGACGCTGCGCTATTTCATCGAATACCTGTTCACCGGCAACAGCTTTTACCGGCATTTCGATCACCGCTACCTGCTCGACTACCTGGCCGACTTCGAACGCCCCGAGCGGCTCGAACCGCAGTACTCGAACATCGGTTATGGCCTGCTCAGCCATGTGCTGGAGTTGCACAGTGGCGAGAAAATCGATGAGCTGCTGCAGGCCAGGGTCGCCGCACCGCTCGGCTTGAGCAACACCGACTATCTAGCCCGGCATCTGCCTGGCTATCGCCAGCGGGCGCGCGGCCATGCCGGCGACCAACCCAAGTTCATCCGCCGCGGGCAGCCGGTGCCCGACTGGCAGTTCACCGACATCCTGCATGGCACCGCGGCACTCTATTCGAATGCCGATGACCTGCTCAGTTACGCGGCGGCGCACCTGCACGGCAGCGCCAACGCCAAGATGGATGCGGCCCTGCAGGACACCTTGCAGGTGCGGGTCAAACGCCAGAAAGAAGCGGCCGCAGTCGCCTGGATTGCCGATCAGCTCGGCACCCAGACCATCACCTATCAGGTCGGTCTGGTCGCCGGCTACTCCAGCTACCTGGGCCTGGACAGGCGGCACAAGACCGCCGTGGTGGTTCTGCAGAACAGCTTCAACTGGGACAACGACATCGGCCACAAGCTATTGCTGCGCATGGCCGGCGCGCAGGATATGCAGCGCAGCGCCAGCCTGTCCGCCGTCCGCCAGAAATAAACAGGGCCGCATCCGCGGCCCTGTTTACCCGAGAGCGTCGGCTCAGGCGTGATAAGCCGCCGACAGCTCGTGCACCGCCTCGAGGAAAGCGCCGGCATGCGCCGGGTCGACTTCCGGGGTGATGCCATGGCCGAGGTTGAACACATGGCCGCTGCCCTGGCCATAGCTGGCCAGGATACGCGCGACTTCGGCGCGGATGGCCGCCGGCTTGGCGTAGAGCACGGTCGGGTCCATGTTGCCTTGCAGGCTGACCTGCCCGCCGACCCGGCGCTTGGCTTCGCCGATGTCGCAGCTCCAGTCCAGGCCCAGGGCATCGGCGCCGGTGGCCGCCATCGACTCCAGCCACAGGCCGCCGTTCTTGGTGAACAGGATCACCGGCACCTTGCGCCCGTCATGCTCGCGGATCAGCCCCGTGACTATCTTCTGCATATAGGCCAGGGAGAACTCCTGGTAGGCCGCCGACGACAGGTTGCCGCCCCAGGTGTCGAAGATCTGCACGGCTTGCGCACCGGCTTCGATCTGCCCATTGAGGTAACTGGTGACCGACTGCGCGAGCTTGTCGAGCAACAGGTGCATGGCCTGCGGGTTGTCGTAGAGCATGGCCTTGGACTTGCGGAAATCCTTGGAGGAGCCGCCCTCGACCATGTAAGTGGCCAGGGTCCAGGGACTGCCGGAGAAGCCGATCAGCGGCACCCGGCCGTTCAGCTCGCGACGAATGGTGCGCACCGCGTCCATCACGTAACCGAGGTCCTGCTGCGGATCGGGGATCGGCAGCGCCTCGATATCGGCCAGACTGTTGATCACCTTCTTGAAGCGCGGCCCTTCGCCGGTCTCGAAGTACAGGCCCTGACCCATGGCATGGGGAATGGTCAGGATGTCGGAGAAGAGGATCGCCGCATCCAGCTGCGGATAACGATCCAGCGGCTGCAGGGTCACCTCGCAGGCGAACTCGGGGTTCATCATCAGGCTCATGAAATCACCGGCCTTGGCCCGGCTGGCGCGGTACTCCGGCAGGTAGCGACCGGCCTGACGCATCATCCACACCGGGGTGACGTCGACGGGTTGCTTGAGCAGGGCACGCAGGAAGCGATCGTTCTTCAAGGCGGTCATGTGCAGTGTTCCTGAGAATTCAGTCAGCAAAAAGTGTGGGCATTTTGTAGGGTGGATTAGCCGCAACGCGGCGTAATCCGCCGTCCACGGGCGAAAAGATGCGCCATTGTCGCAAAGCGCAAAACAAAAGGCACGGCGAGTGCCGTGCCTTTTATCCATCGCGACGATTTGTCCCGGCGGGCTAGGTTGGCGTAGAGCCTAGCCCACCCCAGCCAGAGCAGCCGGCGCCGCTGGGTTTCGCCAAAAAGACGGCTCTACCCAGCCTACACGCCCAGGTAATCGAGGATGCCTTCGGCGGCGTTACGCCCCTCGAAGATCGCCGTCACCACCAGGTCGGAACCACGCACCATGTCGCCACCGGCGAAAATCTTCGGGTTGCTGGTCTGGTGTTTGAATGCACTCTGCTCAGGTGCAACCACACGGCCCTGGCTGTCGGTCTGGATCTCGAACTGCTCGAACCAGGGAGCCGGGCTCGGGCGGAAACCGAAGGCGATCAGCACGGCTTCGGCCGGAATGATCTCCTCGGAACCGGGGATCGGCTCGGGAACGCGACGGCCGCGGGCATCCGGCTCGCCAAGACGGGTTTCCACCACCTTGACGCCTTCCACCCGGTCCTCGCCGACGATGGCGATGGGCTGGCGGTTGAAGAGGAAGCTGACCCCCTCTTCCTTGGCGTTCTTCACCTCTTTGCGCGAGCCGGGCATGTTCTCTTCGTCGCGACGATAGGCACAGGTCACCGACTTGGCGCCCTGACGGATCGAGGTGCGATTGCAGTCCATCGCGGTGTCGCCACCGCCCAATACCACAATCTTCTTGCCGCGCATGTCGATGAAGTCTTCCGGCGCCTTCTCGAAACCCAGGTTGCGATTGACGTTGGCGACCAGGAAATCCAGGGCGTCATATACGCCTGGCAGGTCTTCGCCGGGGAAACCACCCTTCATGTAGGTGTAGGTGCCCATGCCCATGAAGACGGCATCGTACTCATCGAGCAATTGCTCCATGGTCACGTCCTTGCCGATTT